>NZ_CP011266.1:2290000-2543538 GCF_001477655.1 Methanobrevibacter millerae
ATGTATTTAATGTTATTTTAACAAATTTCCAGGAAAAAATGGGAGAATATTCTAAAGGAGCAAGAAAAATGAGGGCTATACAAAATATGGATAATTATTATGTCCTTTGCGGTTATGGAAGAGTTGGAAAAGTTGTTTTAAAGGAATTGAATCAAAGGAAACAAAATGTAATCATTTTTGAAAAAGATTCTAAAATGACTGAAAATTTGGTTGAAGATGAAACAATTGTTGTTATAAACAAGGATGCTACAGAAGATGATTTAATAGCAAAGGTTGCCGGTGAAAATTGCAGAAGCGTTATTATAAGTACAGGAAGCGATGTCACAAACCTCTTTATAGTACTAACAATAAGGGAAACAAATCCTGATGCATGGATTGTATCAAGAGCAAGCAAATTAGAAAATATTGCTCGTTTAAGAAAAGCAGGTGCGGATAAGATTGTATCACCAGAAATAATTGGTGGAAAAGATTTGTATTTGGAATCTGCAAAGCCTCATCTTTTAAGGTTGACAGTACAGCACACCTCTGATGAAATTTTTGATGAATTTAAAATCATTGCAAAACACGGATGCACTCTTGAGAATATTGATTACCACATCCCAGGAATTGAAACACCATTGAACCGCGAAATAAAAACTATGAACATTAATGACGGTAAAAGATATAAAAAATACTTAAATTCAAATAAAGATGCAAAAGAAGCATTGGACAATTTGTACAAAAGCGTTAATAATGTCCATTCACACCTCATTTCAGGCCCAGATAGAAATACTTTTGAAAAATTAATTAAAGATTTAGAAAAACAGGAAAAAATAATTGGTAAAAACCTAACCAACGAAAAAATAATGGAAATAACAAAAAAAATAAATAAAGAGAGATAAACTCTCTAGAATAATTCTTGTAACTTGATTTGGTAAGGACCTAAGTTTCCACCGTAGTTACCAGCACCGATTTCAATAACACCAGGAACTTGGCAAGCAGCTTCGATACCTGCTTTCATAGCAGCTTTAACGGATTCTTCATCTACACCGTCAATAACGATTTCCATGTTTCCGAATACGTTTTCTGGTAATTCAGTTTCTACTTGATCTTTTAAAGTTACACATTCTTTTTCATTGGTAGATGCACTCATGAAAGAGTATTTGGAACCAGTTTTAGAACCGGAAGCAACCATACCACCAGAGAAAGGAGTAATTACACCAGGAACAGCGTGAATAGCATCAACAGCAGCTTCAGCAGCAACAATAGAAGCCATTTGACTGTCAGCCATGATGAAGAAGTTTCCACCAGCTACTCCATCTTTCCAGCCCATTTCATCTTCTACTAAGAATTCACCAGACATGATAGGAATTACGTGCATTTTTTTACCATTTACATCTTTTTCAGTTTCAAATCCGTCACCGAAGAATTTGAGTTGTTTTCCGGTTGGGAAGGATTCTTCACTTTCTAAAGCATTGAATGCAGCTGCAGTAGGAGCGGTTAAAACACATTGACCGATTCTGTCCATAATTTGTCCGCCTAAAGATTTTTTGGACATGTGACAAATCATGATTGCGTAACCAGGTCTTCCATCTGGAGATTCAGTTGGAGGAACGTATTGGTCAATACCTGCTTCTGCAGGACATCCGATAACTGAAGTAGCAAAACCAGTAGCTTCAGTAGCTGCAATTTTAGCTAAATGTTTAGTAGCAGCAGTAATAATCAATCTAGATACTTTAATTCCGAAACCTTCAGCAAAGGTATCTTGTATTTCTACGCCATTAATTTCCATAATTTCACCAATATATAATACAAAAAATAATTTTTTGCTATACTAAAATATCTAAAAATAAAATAAAATAAAGTTTTCTATTTAGTCATCTTCCTCTTCATCAGATATTTCTTTTGAATCTGATCCAAATGAGATTTTATCGAGAACTGATGAACCATAATGTGGCAAAATCACCATACCCAAAATTGTAGGCATCCAAAATGAAATTAGCCTTTCAATAACCGTAGCCCCTGCTGAAATGGATGCAGTGATACCTGCTGCGGTATAAAATATTATCATTATACCGTCAACTGCCCCAAGACCACCCGGAAGAAGAGGTATCATACCAGCAAGTGAAGCCAAAATGAATACTTCCCCGATAACTATCAGATTAACTGACGCACCGAATGCCAAAAATACAAAATATACTCTCAAAATTTCAAAAATCCAAATTAAAAAGGATAACGGCAATGCATAATACAATACTTTCTTGTTATGTATCACCATATTCATGGTGTCTTGAAAACCTTTTATTACTCCATGGATCTTTTCTTCCAGTTCATCAGAGTTTTTCTTATAAAACCTTCTGACAAGACCAATAATCCAGCCATCAACCCGTTTTCCAAAACCAGGATTGATACACATGTATATCAGCATTATCAAAAGTACAACAATTGCCGCAACAGCAACAACCATCAATGCAAGAAGACCTGGTGAAAAATTAAATGACAAAGCCATTCCGATAATCGTTAAAACAGCTAAAACTACAAATGGAAAAGTATCAAGTGCCCTGTCTGCAACAACAGCCGCAAAAGTCTCCTCCATAGGATAGTTTTCCTCACGGGACAATAAATATGCCCTTACAGGCTCTCCCCCACCTCGACCTGATGGAGTAATATTGTTAACTGCAAGACCAACCAATACCATGGGAAGGAGTTTGGATGTTTTAGATTCCATATTTGCAATTTCATTCAAGGATTTCCACCTTATAGTATACAATACAATGGTGAACAGTTGCATAATAATTGCAATAAGAATCAATCTTAAATCCGCTACTTTCAAAGCATTTATAACATCATTTATTCCTACAAAATAAAGCATTACAACAAGTATTAAAATACTTATTCCGAGAAAAATGATAGATTTTTTATCCATAATAATATTATTTTACTTAAAAATTTATATATATATTTATTCAAAATTAAACTTGTATTAAATTTTGAAGGCACATTTATGAGATATATTAATAAGACTGATTTGTTTATCATAGCAAGAAATTCAGGCATGCTGATGATAGGAATAGGAATCCTGTGTTTGGTTCCAATCATTGTTGACTTGATATATTTCGAATTCAATATTGTAGGAT
Organism: Methanobrevibacter millerae; assembly: GCF_001477655.1. NCBI lineage: Archaea > Methanobacteriati > Methanobacteriota > Methanobacteria > Methanobacteriales > Methanobacteriaceae > Methanobrevibacter > Methanobrevibacter millerae. The sequence continues at coordinate 2,293,117 of NZ_CP011266.1, forward strand.
ATGTAATACCTGCAATAATATCAGTCTGTGCCGGTTTTATTTGTATAAAAGTTTTCGATAAGTATTCAAATCACAAAATGCGATTAAAGCATGGTATGATTATTTCATCATTATCCTGGTTATGGGCATGTATTATCTGCGGACTCGTAATGTATTTCGTTACTGACATTAATATTATAGACGGCATGTTTGAAAGCATGTCTGCACTTACCGGAAGTGGAATTACAATATATTCAGATGTGGAAGTCCTGCCTCAAAGCATACTATTTTTTAGAGCCATACAACAATGGGTTGGGGGTCTTGGGGTTGTTGTTATGATTATAGCTATCTTAACAAAGCCCGGTACTTCATCTGCAAAATTATATCAGTCCGAAGCACGTGAAGACCGTATCAAACCATCAACCAAAGCAACACTTATCCAAACCATTAAAATTTATCTGATTTATACAGCAGCAGGAATAATTTTATATTTGCTTGCCGGAATGCCTGTTTTTGATTCAATCTGCAATACGTTCACCACCATATCAACAGGAGGTATGAGCATCAAAAATGCAAATATAGGATTTTATCAAAATGACGTAATCTATTTTATAACAATAGTATTGATGATTTTAGGTGCTACCAGCTTTTTAGTTCATTATAAAATTATTAAAACCCGTGGAAAATCATTGCTTCATGATTTGCAATTTAAAGTAATGATTACATTAATAGCTGCATCAACAATCATTTTGTATTTAGCATCGAATATCATTCCAATTGAACTGTTATTTACTGTTGTATCCGCCGTTACAACAACTGGAGCCAGTGTGCAACCTTCAACAGTGATGGGGACCTGGCCCCCATTCGTGCTTATTGTACTAATGACATTAATGACCATAGGCGGGTCTAGCGGATCTACAGTAGGTGCAATAAAACTGATACGAGTAATTACATTTTTTAAAGGAACCTACAAGCATTTGCGTGAAATATTATCTCCTGAAGGCAGAGTTGTCCCGCTTCAAATTTCCGGTCAAAAAATCCCTGACAAAGCAGTAGCTCAAAGTGGAAACTACATAACTCTTTATATGATTTGTATCTTGATAACCTGGGCATTAATATGCTTATGTGGACATGACCCAGTTGTTGGACTATTTTATACAATGTCAATTCAGGGAAATGTAGGTCTGGAAATTGGACAAATAACACAAGTACTTCAACCACAACTAAAACTTATAAGTATTTTTAACATGTGGATTGGAAGGCTGGAAATCTATCCTGTACTGATTACATTAAGAGCCATTTTTGAAATATTTAAAAGATAACTTTATTAATATAGAAAATACAATATTCATTATTTAAACATAAATGGTGATTAAATGTATATAATTATTATGGGACTTGAACGTGTAGGGTTATCCCTTGCAAACTTACTGATTGACGACGGATACGATTTAACATTAATCGATGACAATGAATCATTATGCAATGAAGCTGCCGCAGAACTTGATGCATTAGTTATCTGTGGAAACGGTACCAATTCAAAATTGCTTGAAGAAACAAACATTGAAGACGCTGATTTCTTTATTGCAACAACAGGAAATGACGAAGCAAACTTATTATCATGCATTCTAGTTAGAAAATATGATGTTCCAAACATCATTGCACGTGTAAGTAATCCTGACCATGAAGAAGCATTCAAGGCCGTTGGAATCGATAACGTAATCAGTCCTGAAATAACAGCAGCTGGATTTTTAGAAAAACAAGTTACAAGGCCAAACGTGGCAGATTTAATATCTCTTGGAGAAGGAGATGCGGAAATATTTGATATGACCATTACTAATGACAAAGTTGTCGGAAAACGTATCAAGGACATTTCCCCAACAAAAGATTTCATCATAATTGCGATGTATCAAAATGGAAAATTAGTAATTCCACAAAGCGATAATATCATCGCCCGTGGAGAAAAAGTTTCTGTTCTTGTAAAAAGAGGATCCTTTTCCAAAGTTTCTAAAAAACTTGAAAAATAATTAAAATTGACTGTATGATAATTTAACATGTTGACTTCCATTTCCTTCCACAATAGGTCCGTGTCCTGGAAGCAAGTTAACTACATCCAATTTTGTTAGTTTAAAAACAGATTCTTTTAAATCATCATAATTTCCGCCGATATCAAATCTTCCAACACCACCATGGGAAAATATGGTATCTCCGGAAATCAAATTAACACCATCCCACAGGCAGATTCCTCCAGCAGTGTGACCCGGAGTGTGAATGACTTTAAATCCTCTGATTTCATCCCCATCTTCCAACTCAGTGTCAACCCTCAAATTGCCTGGATTGTCAAATACGTTCATGGAAGTTCCCAAATCATCCTTATTTTTTATAGAAATCGCATCCAACCTATGAATTGCAATCTCTGCATTTTCAAAAAGGTGGTTTCCTCCCATATGGTCAAAATGACAATGAGTATTGACAACCAAAGAAATGTCTTCAGGTTTAACACCATGCTTTTCAAGCTGTGATGTCAAATAGTCATCGTAATAACCTGATCCTGTATCGACCAACATATCATCAATCAAATAGTAATTACAATCAATGTGATAACCTTGAATAAATACAATATTATTGGAATTCATAAAAATAGTTATTATAAAAAGTAGTAAAAAAAGTTTAGTATAAAAATGGGGTCACAGGGATTTGAACCCCGATCCTGGGATTTCTCTTGCCTCAGTACTCCAATTGATCATCACAACAAGTACTGTTCAGTTACGCGTATATTTCTTCAAAGACAACTGGAGTCCCAGATGATGCCTGGTTACACTATAACCCCACACATAACATTCAATAATTAATATATTTTAATTAGTATATAAAGTTTATTATTCAAATTTCATTTGCTTATCAATGCCAGCAATTTCATCTATTTCCAAACCTTTTTCTAAGGCAAAGTCTTTTTCAACCTTATAATTACCGTTTCTTGTTCTTTCAGTGTTTTCAGGTTCTAAAAATAGCCATTTAGTATATTTGAATTTGACTCCTATATATGATTTGGCACCAAAAATATTAGAAAATTCCAAAAGAGCATCTATTTGATCTCCATCAATGTAAATCTTGTCTTTTGTTGTTGTTTTTACTTCAATGGCCAAGTATAATTTACCATTTCCTGCAACAACATCCGGCAAAGGTCTTTTAGTAGCTCCTCCAGAGGCGGGAGCTCTCATAGCTGCAAAATTTCTCTCCCAAAGTTTATGCACTAAATCTCTTTCTTCAGCAGAACCTTTCTTTGCCAAAAATAACACCAAAAAAATAAGTTTATAAATGGGGCCGGGGCCGAGATTCGAACCCGAGTCCCGGGATCCACAGTCCCGGAGGATGACCGCCTACCCTACCCCGGCAATTAAATATATGAATTAAATAAAAAAATTTGTAAGATGCGGGAGCAGGGATTTGAACCCTGGTAGACCTGCGTCAACAGGTCCTAAGCCTGTCCCCTTTGGCCTCTCGGGCACCCCCGCTTATAAACGAAAGTGAATCAGAAACCATTAAAAATCTTAACAAGTTTTTTAAATGCTCCGGCCGGGATTCGAACCCGAGTCTTCGGCTCGAAAGGCCGAAATGATTGGCCGGACTACACCACCGGAGCATACAAATGAATAAAAGTTTAGTAACATGGGCCCAATGGGGTTCGAACCCATGGCCTTCCGGTTATGAGCCGGACGCTCTACCTGGCTAAGCTATGGGCCCTAAAAGCGCCATCGACAGGGCTCGAACCTGTGACCAATCGGTTAACAGCCGAACGCTCTACCTACTGAGCTACGATGGCATATGATAACCCACCATCTTAACCAAATATTACCCATGTTTAAAAATCAAAAGACTTTAAACAGTATTTTATCATATATTTTTACTAGTATATAAAACTTATGTTTTTTCCACACATTTTATGATAAAAACAAAAATCATACGAAAAACACTATTAATTAGTTAGGACAAACTAATATATAAATTTAATTGCAATAGTTGAAAATTATGGATTCCAATATATTCGATTTAATCAAAGATGCCAATGATTTGACCTTGAAAAAACATGGCGATTTAGTTACATTAGAGCGTGCAGTGTTTTTATCATGGTGGTGCGACAAGGGAGACTGTGCATTCTGTTACATGTCTACCCAAAAGGATAAAATCAAAGATCCAAGAAAGGCAAGGCGAAATGTAAGTAACATTTATGCAGAGGCTGAAATGTGCAAACGCCTGAACTGGAATATTGAATTTCTATCTGGAGGATACAAGTCATTCACCACACAGGAAATAAAAGAAATTGCCACAAAAATTAAATATATTACCGGCGATGGTGTTTGGCTGAATACTGGAATCACTGATGAATTGGAAGAATACGGATCTGAAATCAAAGGAATAACAGGTGCCGTTGAGGTAGCAAATCCCCAAATTCATAATAATGTATGTCCAAGTAAAAGCCTAAATGATATCAGCAGCATGCTGGATACTGCAGGAGATTTAGGATTCAAAAAGGCAATAACCATCATATTAGGCCTTGGCGAAACATTGGATGATGTAGAATATGTAACTGACTACATTCGAGAACATGAAATCGATAGAGTAATTTTTTACTCACTCAATCCCCACAAAGAAACCATCTATGCAGACAAATCACAACCCGCATCACTTTATTATGCTCAGGTAGTTGCAAGAGTGCGTTTGGAATTTCCAGAAATTGAAATAATATGCGGAACATGGATTGATAACCTCGCCAACATTGGAATTTTAATATTAAGCGGAGCCAATGGAATAACAAAATTCCCTCTTTTTAAAATGTTTGGAACAAAATATGGAAAAAGAGTTGAAGAAGAAGTCAAATGGGCTGGAAGACAATTAAAAGGAACATTTACCGATAAATCAAAATTAGGCGAAATGAAAAGTGATGTTTCACCGGATTTGGATAAATTTATTAAAAGATATATTAAAGAATCTCTGAAAAATAAATACTAAAAGACTAATTTTCGATAATCTTTATAAACTCCATATTATATATATTATAATAATATAAATTTTTTTAAAAAAATTTCCAAAGGAGGAGTTAATATTAGCGACGATTTTAGTATGATGTGTGGACTTGAAATCCACGTACAATTAGAAACGGAATCAAAATTATTCTGTGATTGCCCAACAAATTTTAATGAGGCACCAATCAATCAAAACATATGTCCAATTTGTTTAAATCAGCCGGGGGCTAAACCACACCCGACCAATCAACATGCAATAGAAAATGCATTGATGATTGCTTTAATGTTGAACTGTAAGATAGACCAAGGTTTTACATATTTCATGAGAAAGCATTACGATTATCCTGATTTATCTTCAGGATATCAAAGAACATCCGTACCTATAGGTTATGAAGGAGAATTGAATGGAATCCGAATTAGGGAAATCCACATTGAAGAAGACCCTGGTCAATACAAACCTGACAGAGGTATTGTTAACTTTAACCGTTCAGGAATTCCTTTAGTGGAAATTGTTACAGAACCTGATATCACATCTCCTGAAGAAGCTAGAAACTTTTTAAAAGAAATCATTCGTGTTTTACAATACAGCGGTGCTGCACGTGGAGAAAATTCAATGAAAGCAGACGTTAACATTTCATTAAATGGTGGAAATAGAGTGGAAATGAAAAACGTTAACTCCATCAAAGGTGCATACAGAGCATTGAAATTTGAAATTGTAAGACAAAAAAATCTCATCAAAAGAGGTGTTGAAATCCAACAGGAAACTCGTGCTTACATTGAAAGCCAAATGATTACCACAAGAATGAGATTAAAAGAAGATGCTGACGATTATAGATTTATCCCAGACCCGGATTTACCTCCAATGGAAATTCCAGATGAATTGATTCAAAAAGTAGCAGACATCATGCCTGAAGCTCCTCACCACAAAGTGGAAAGATTCGTTAAAGATTATGGAATTGATGAGGAATCCGCTAAGGTATTGACCTCAGAGCTTGACTTGGCAATAGCTTATGAAGAAGTTGTAAAAGAAATTGATCCAGTATTTGCTGCTAAATGGATGAGAGATGAACTTAAAAGAGTATTATCATACAACAAATTAGATTATGCTGACAGCGGAATTACTGTTGAACATTTAGTTGAATTCCTAAACATGCTTCAAAATAAAGAAATCACAACAAAAGCAGGCCAAAGAATAATCGAACAAATGCCAAACAATGAAAAATCTCCTAAAGAAATTGCTGAGGAATTAGGATTGCTTGGTGTTGTCAAAGACGATGAAGTGTTGGCTGCAGTCAAACAGGCTATTGATGAAAATCCTAAAGCAGTGCAGGATTATCACGATGGTCAGAAAGCTTCACTCAATTTCCTTGTTGGTCAGGTCATGAGATTGACTCGTGGAAAAGCTGATCCTGGTGAAACTGTAAAGCTTTTAAAAGAAAATTTATAAAGGAGTATTATCATGGCAGAAAAAAAATCATTTGTAAAAGATTACATGACAAAAAATGTTATCAGTGTTTCTCCAGATACTCCAACGGAACAGATTATCACTTTGATGAAGGAAAGTCACCACAACAGTTATCCTGTTGTTGAAAATAACAAACTTGTAGGAATGGTAACAGCATTCGATATTGTAGCTAAAGATTGGCAAGATTACGTTAGTGGAATAATGAGTACTAAACTGGTTGTCGCTAATGAAAACTTATCCATTAATGATGCATCTCGCGTAATGTTTAGACGTGGAATATCAAGAATGCCTGTTGTTGATGAAAATGGAGTATTAGTGGGCATAATAACTAATACAGATATGGTTCGTTCACATATTGAAAGATCAACACCAAATAAAGTGGAATACTTTAAGAATACCATGGAACAGTTATACGGTATCAAAACCACACTGAAAAGAATGAAAGTTCCAACTGACAAGTTAAGACCTACACAGGATAGAGTTTATGCAGACGAACTTGAAGGAAGAAGTTATGAATTAAAAATGGGATTGGCTGAACCTGCAATTGTTGTAAAGACAGGAGAGAGATGGATTTTAGTTGACGGACACCACAGAGCTGTAGCTTCAAAACAGATGGGATGTGAAACCGTAGACTCATATGTTGTGGATTTAGGCCAGGACATCAAGTTAGGTATGGAAAAAACCGCAGACAAAGCAGGAATTCGGAAATTTGAAGACATCAATATTATTGATGATGACAAACACCCATTGATTGCTATTACAGAAAGTATCCAGGACAGTGAAGCACATGGCGAATGAACAAATAATCAGAGAAGTATGGGAAGTCCTTGAAAGCAGAAGGGACAATCCAATTGATTCATACACATCAAAAATAATGCAGGACAGCGATAAAAAAGCAGAAGATAAAATACTTGAAAAAGTCGCTGAAGAGGCAGGAGAAGTATTAATAGCTAGTAAAAACGATGAAAATCTTGTTTACGAATCTGTTGATTTGATTTTCCATACATTATTATTGCTCGTTTATAAAGGTGTTGAAATAGACGAATTGTTTGAAGAATTTGAAAGAAGAAGAAAATAAATATTTTTTGGTTGGCTATTAAATGGATAAATTCAAGTTTTCTGTAGTTATTGCTGCATATAATTCAGATTTATGGATTTCAAAAACAATTAATAGCTTAATTGACCAAACACTTGATTTTAAAAAAAATATCCAAATCATCATCGTCAATGATGCCAGTACAGATAATACGGACAAAATTTGCAATAGATTCAAAGCAAAATATCCGAAAAATATTAAGTACATAGTTAATGATGAAAATTTAGGTCCATCAGAAACCAGAAACATTGGTCTTAAGCATGCTACAGGAAAATACATTAATTTTTTAGACAGTGATGATTATGTCACATCAACTACTTTTAGAGCCATTTTGAACTTTTTCAATGAACATGAAGATGTTGTCGATATGGTTTCAATACCGATACATTTTTTTGGTGAAAAAAAAGGAGAGCATATTCTCAACTTCAAATATGACAAAAATAAGGTCGTTAACCTATTTGAACATCCAAATCACATACAATTGTCATCATCATCATGTTTTTTTAAAAGAGAGGCAATTGGAGATTTGAAATTCAATTCAAACATTTCGGTATCTGAAGATGTTGTTTTTATAAATCAGATGCTTTTAAAAAATCCCAATATTGGTTTTTGTGTTGGCGGCAAGTATTATTATAGAAAAAGAGAAGAAAAATCCTCCCTTATCGATAATTCTTCCATCAAAAAGGATTATTTCAATGATCGTGCTAAATATTATTTCAAATTCTTAATTGACAAAAGCATTGAGGAATACGGTGAAGTTCCATTATTTATCCAATACACCATAATGTATGATTTACAGTGGATGTTTGCTATCTCATCAGTCAATAAAATTCTAACGATAGTGGAAATCAAACAGCTGAGAAAACAGCTTCATGAAATTATTCAATATATTGACGATAAAGTAATATATGACCAAAATGATTTGACAGATATTTTAAAGGCAAACATATTATTTTTCAAATACAAAAATCAGAAAAATACTCCAGAATATAAAGAATTAGAAAATACTGTAGTCAAAAAACTAAAGTTGAATACAGTTTATATTGATATCTATGAAATCGTAGATAATACATTATATGTTTTAGGAGATTTGCACACAATATTAAAAAATACTGTTGATGTTTATGTTAACGATGAAAAAATTGAATTGAATGAATTGAAATTCCCACAAAGAGATAAATACAGTTTAAGCTATAAATATGCAACCAATTATTCCTTTGAATTTGAAATTCCATTGGACATTGAAAAGGAATATGAAATAAAATTTAAATCTAATAATCTTGATTTGTATGTGGATTTCTCCAGACCTTGTAATTTTTCAACGGTTGTTGGCTATGCAAAAACCAAAGATTACTTGTCTTCACTGGAAGGTAAATGCATCAAAATTAAAAGAAAAACCACTGTTGGTTGGATAAAAAAAGAATTTAAAACCATTTCAGGGATGCTTAGAAAACAGGAAAAAGGATATAAAACTGGTGTGCCTTTAAGAGTAATGTATATAATTGCATATCCTTTCCTTAGAAACAAAAGAATATGGCTATTTATGGATTTGCCTGCAATGGCAGATGATAACGGAAGAGAAATCTTTTCATATGCGCAAGACAAAGACCCGAACATTAAAAAATATTTTGTTTTACGAAAAGACAGTAAAGATTTAGATGATATGAAAAAAATAGGTAATGTTTTACATTTTAAATCTATAAAACATCGTTTTATTGCATTGTTTGCTGAAAAAATCATTACTTCACACCCCGACAACAACATCATTTACCCATTCTGGGGAAATTATCCCTATTTTGCGGGACTATTGAAATCCCAAACAATATTTTTACAGCACGGGATCACCAAAGACAATGTTTCATCCTGGTTAAACAAATATGATAAGCATCTGGCAATTTTTTTGACCGTTTCAAAGCTCGAATATAAATCAATTTTTGAATATCCTTACAATTATAAAAGAGAAACAGTCAAGTTGCTCGGTTTTCCTAGGTTTGACAAGCTTGAAAAAAAAGAGGATTCAAGAGAAATTTTAATTATGCCTTCATGGAGAAGATATCTTAAATTTAAATCCAATGAAGTTATTTTAAACTCACAATTTTTTAAAAGATTCAATTCATTGATAAATAATGAAAAATTAATTGAAGCTGCTGAAAAATACAATTATACAATTGTTTTTAAACCCCACCCGAATGTTTATGATTTTATAGATTTATTTGACAGAAATCCGCGAGTTAAAATAGACTATGAACACGAAAAATATAAAAAAGTATTTAATCATAGCTCCCTTTTAATTACAGATTACTCCTCTGTTGCATTTGATTTTGCATATTTGAACAAGCCGGTTTTATATTATCATTACAGTGAAGACTATCACTTCAACTTGAAGGAAAGTTATTTCAATTATGAAACTATGGGCTTTGGTGAGGTTTGCAAAAGCGAAGATGAACTTGTTAACGAAATCATTGAATACATGAAAACCAATTGTGAGATAAAAGAAGAATATGTAAAGCGCATCAAAGCATATTTCCTGTTCAATGACAAGAACAATTCAATGAGAGTTTATGATGCCATAAGAAGGCTCCCTAGGAAACAATGAACTCCATATTGTACATTCCCCTTTTTAGGAAGGATTTTTTATTAAAGACCTTAAAGCCTATTTTTTCATACAAAGCCTTTGCACCGGTATTTCTAAAATCAGCATCCAAAATTACTCTTTTATAGTTATTTTTACGGGCATAATCCAAAACATCATGAATTACCTTGCTTCCGTATCCTTTTGAGCGGTGATTTTTATCTATGGCAATTTCTGCAATATACAAATCACCCTTTTTAATGTCGCACAATACAAAATGATCCAGGATACCAACTATCAACAGCCTTAATGAATTGATACGAGATTTTGGCTTTTTGTCATGAGTATAGCAAGTCAGCATCCCTATTATTTCATCATTATCATAGATTAATTTTATGCAGTCATCCTGCTTTATGCTTTTTTCAATTGTCGAAATGGCCTTTTGTTTGTTTTTAAAAAGCATGTCAAAAGTCCTGAAGTCGACTTCATACCTGTATTCTGCAATCAGTTTTGAATCATGAATTTCAGGATTAAAAATCACATATTCCATATTATCTACTCTTTACAATAGTTAATGCAAATACAGCTGCCCCAAATCCGTTGTCAATGTTCACCACAGCAATGCCGGGTGCACATGACTGAAGCATTGAATCAAGTGCAACACGACCGCCTTCACCTACGCCATATCCGACAGACGTTGGAACGGCAATTACAGGTATGTCAACAAGACCCGCAACAACTGACGGCAGCGCCCCTTCCATTCCGGCACATACAATCAACACATCAACACCTTCCCGCATCATATATGCAATTTGCGGGAAAAGCCTGTGGATTCCGGCAACCCCTATATCATAGGAGGTTATTGCTTCGCATCCCCCTTCCTCAACGATTACCTTTGCTTCTTCTGCAATGTTTATGTCTGAAGTTCCAGCAGTTATAATTCCAATTTTAGCCACAGGTTCAGTTTTGCTTTCATCAACCCTTATGACTAAAATTTGAGCCTTTTTATTGTAGTCAAAAATTAAATCTGGAAAATCCAAGTCATCCAATAACCTTTCATATCTTTCAAAAGACAGTTTTGTAATTATTAAGTTTTGAGGGTCTTCACTTTCAAAGTAACTTTTAATGATTAAAAGCAGGTCATCATAGTCCTTGCTTGGTGCAAAAACAGCCTCTGGAAAACCGGTTCTGTCCTGACGTTTGGAGTCGAACCTGGCAATTTCATCAAATTCCAGTATTGTCTGTGATTTTATCAGGTTTTCTGCAGTTTTTATATCAATTTCCTCATTGATTAATTTTTCAAGTATTTCCCTCATAATAATTATTAAGATTGAAGACATTAAAAAAACTTATTAAAAATTAAGCCCAAATACTATAATATTTATGACAGCAAAAAAGATTTTAACTCAAGGAATTGTTCAGGGTGTCGGCTTTAGACCATATGTATATAGATTAGCCACTGATTTGAATTTGAATGGCTATGTCAGAAATTTGGGAAATGTGGTTGAAATCATCCTTGAAGGAAATGATATTGACTTGTTTATTGAAAGGCTTCAAAATGAATTGCCTCCAATAGCTAGAATTGACTCCATCAAAGTCCTTGACATTGATGAAAAGGATTATGATGATTTTAAGATTGTTGAAAGTTCAGATTCATATTCCGGAGTAAGTGTAATTCCACCGGACATTGCAATCTGCGACAGCTGTCTTGGAGAAATCAGAAACCCTCAAGACAGACGCTACAAATATCCTTTCAATGCATGCACAGACTGCGGACCCAGATTTACCGTAATCGACAGCGTTCCATATGACAGGGACAAGACATCAATGGATGAGTTTCCCCTTTGTGATGAGTGTTTGGTTGAGTACAGAAATCCCCTTGACAGACGTTATCATGGCGAGGCGATATGCTGCAGCGACTGCGGACCTCAAATGGCAATATATAATGGGAATTCCATGATTGAATCAGATAATCCCATCAAGTTAGGTGCCGACAAGTTAAAAGAAGGTAAAATCTTAGCAATAAAAGGTATTGGTGGAACACATCTTGTTGTTGATGCATATAATGATAATGCAATAACAGAATTAAGATCAAGATTAAACAGGCCAAACCAGGCTTTTGCTGTTATGAGCAGTGATTTGAATGCCATAAAGAGGTATGCGAAATTATCTGCTAGAGAAATCGAAACCATCACTTCCAACAAAAGGCCAATTGTTATTTTAAAGAAAAATGATAATTATAACTTCCCGGAAAGCCTATCACCAGGCCTTCACAACATTGGAGTAATGCTTCCATACTCCCCGATGCATTATCTTCTCTTTGATGAAGGAGAAATTGACACCTATGTTATGACTTCCGCAAACATCCCAGGCGAGCCAATGATGATTGACAATGAAGAAATCATCAACGGCATCAGCGACTATTCATTGATTCATAACCGTAATATCCTAAACCGATGCGATGATTCGGTAATCAGGTTCAGAAATGATGAGCTTTCATTCATTCGCCGTTCAAGAGGATATACTCCGGAGCCATACACGATAAATTATGATGTAAATGACTTGAATGTCTTATCCTTAGGTCCGGAACTTGATGTTACATTTTGTCTTGCAACTGAAGGCATTGCATACCCATCACAGCATATCGGAAATACCAATAAAGTAAAGACACTTGATTTCCTTAAAAGTTCTATCAAGCATATGAAAAGAATAACAAAGATATGCAATATAGATGCAGTTGCATGTGATTTACACCCACAATTTTTCACAACGAAATTGGCTTATGAATTTGGAGTTGATGTAATCCCAGTCCAGCACCATCATGCACATGCTGTCGCCCTTGCAAACGACCATGAAGTTGATGAGATGATTGTAATAGCTGCAGACGGAACCGGATATGGCGATGACCACACAAGCTGGGGAGGAGAAATTCTCTACACTGACATTAAAGATTATGAGAGAATGGCTCACCTGGAAAGACAGAAGATGCCTGGCGGAGACCTTGCAACAAGGTACCCAATCAGAATGCTTTTAAGCATCTTAAAAGATGAAAAGATGATTAAAAATTATGTAAAGCATTTCAAATATGGAGAAATCGAAATCAAAAATATATTCAGACAGCTTGATGCAGGAATCAATGTAGGAGTGACCACAAGTACTGGAAGAGTTCTTGATTCAGTTTCAGCAGCTTTGGAAATATGCAATGAAAGAACATATGAAGGTGAAGCATCAATGAAGCTTGAATCAGCAGCATATTATTCAACAAATGATTTAGAATTGCCTTTGATTATTGAAGATAACGTTTTAAATACCTCTGAAATTCTTCGTGAGGTTGTTAATTTATATTCAAAAGGATATAAAAAATCAGACATTGCCTGCGCCGCTCAAAAAACAATAGCTGAAGGGTTAAGCGAGCTTGCAATCCAATCCGCAGACAAGAAAGGACTTGAAGATATTGGAGCAACAGGTGGAGTGTTTTATAATGAAGCAATTACTGATGCAGTGAAAAATTATATTGAATCCAAGGAGTATAATTTCCTGCAACATAAAAACACATGCTGCGGAGACGGTTCAGTTAGCCTAGGTCAGGCAATTGTTGCAAAAATTAAAAAATAGACAATACAAATAAAAAAAGATAAAAAAAGTTATAACTAATACAAATTATCAATTATCTGCTTCTTAGAGTTCTCTCAAGGATATATTCAGCTCTTGCCTTTAAATTATCATATAATCTGATTTGATTTTTTAATTCCTCTAAGGCTTCCATTTGACCATTATCCAATCTTTTTTCTATATCCAATAACTTGGACCATTCATCACCTGAAGGCAATTGCAGAGTGTCGCGAGTGTCCTGGAAATTTACATCAAATGAATTCTTATTTATAGTAATCTGTATAGTCACTTCATTGTCAAGATCATAATATTTACGCGGTCTTCCCCTCAAAATCTTTTTATAAGAAGAATTCAATATCCCCACATCTTCCATAGCCCTCAAGTGAGCGATAACTGCCTTTTGACCGACATTAAGTTCATTTGAGATTTCACTTACAAACATCGGTTCCCTTCTTAAGAGGTCTATTATATCTCTTCTTGTTTTACAGCCCATTACATCTAAAATATCTTCTTTATCTATTTCTCCAAGATCACTACCGTAATTTCCCCTGATTTCTATACCATCAGAAGAAGAATTACCTTTATTTTGAAACTTGGTATTTTTTTTAATTTCATTTGTATCAGTCATGATTATACATTATATCAAAACATTTATATAACTTTTTGTTACTATAATATTTGAAAAATTAATATACCAATTTCATTTTTTCACATAGCCGCACTTCAACAATTTATATTTATTACATATTGAAAAATTAGTAATACAGAATTTTCCAAGGTGAGAAAATGGCACATCAAAATATCGATAAGTTCTTCAAAGTATCAGCAATACTTTTTGGACAGCAATTTGTTGATGCTTTTGGACTGAATTATAATATAATTAGATTATATAGAAATGAACTGAATAGTTTAAATGGAAAAAACTATTTTACAGATTTGGTGTTTGAAACACGGGAAGGAATATTGTTGAATTTTGAATTTCAAGATGTGAAAATTAAAAAAAAATGATTTAAAAAGATATATGGAATTTGAACTACCTCGACATATAGATGTCGAGGATTCTTACTTCACGGGCCAGTACTTTCCCACGAAAGTAGAATTACCGTGCTATCCCCCCAGTTCCTGAGGTTCACAAATGTTTCATCCATTAAAAGCCTTAATCCTTCTTTTTTGATGTTTTTTGCGGCGTTGATGTCTCGGTCATGGTGTGTTTGGCAATGTGGACATGTCCATTCTTTTTTGTCGCCTAAGTCTTTGCAGTAGTATCCGCATTGGCTGCAAATTTTGCTTGAAGGAAACCATTTGCTTATTTGGATGAATTTTTTTCCATACCACTCGCATTTGTATTTTATCATTTCTACTAGTTTTTTCCATGATATGCTTTGTAGGCGTGAGCTTAAATCTGTATTTTGGAATAGTTCTTTGATGTCTAGGCTCTCCATGCAGATTATGTCGTAGTTTTTTACTATGTAGTGGCTTAATTTGTGGTATGCATCATTTATTCTGTTTGTTTTTCTTTGTATCCATTTGCCTAGTGTTTTTAGTATTTTATTGTAGCGGTTGCTGTTGTATTTTTTTCGGGATAAGACTCGATAGTATTTTTTGATCATTTTATCCTCGTGTGTGGTGTCTAAATTGGTTATCTTTAGTCCGTTGCTGAGGGTGGCTAGTGTTCGTATGCCTAGATCAATTCCTACTGCTTTGTCTGTCTTTTCCATGGGTTGTTTTTCTGTTTCGATGTTGAAAACTGCGTAGTAATGGTTGTGTTCTTTTTTGATGGTTACGTTGTTGATTTTGGATTCTTTTAGTAATTGTTTATATTGTGGGCTGGTACGGTAATGTACTTCTCCCAATACAGGTAAAACAATTATGCTACTGGTTATTTTGATATTATTATTGTTTTGTATTCTGAATCCGTTTTTTGGATTTTTTTTGGATTTGAATTTTGGATAATTGGAATTTTTTTTAAAAAATCCATTAAATGAGCGTATTAAGTCACGATAGACTTGCTGCAATGTGCTAGATTCGCTTTCATATAAAAATGAATATTCCTTTTTCAACATTGTTAACATTGTATTGAATGTGGTTTGATTGCATTTTAGCTTTGTATAACCATGTTGTTTAAATAATTCAAAGGTTTTTTGGTATTCTGTTAATAAATTATTCCAGACAAATCTAACATTGCCCAGACTCCGATTAAATTTATCCACCATAACCTTATCAGGATACAACTTAACCTTTAAACCTTCATTAACAATATTACACTCACCTAACATGATAAAACACATCAAATATCTATTTTATATTTCAATTAATTTTGAACACAAAATATAATATATCAACCGACAATATATAAAGAATAACCAAGAGCATTTGATAACTAATGCCCTTTTTGTGCAATCATCCTCGACTTAAAGAAGTCGAGGTATTCTTGCACCATTTAGATAAAAATTACATATTAAGGGAATTACTAAATTTATTCCCATATTATTTAATTTTATTACAAAACCAAATCAAAATTAGCCCACCAAAAAAGTTCAATTTCAATTATAATACCAATTACAATACCATAAAGCAAAACTCAAAAAAGGAGATAACAATGAATGAGAACACCGATGAAATATATGAAAAAGTAATGAACAGTGGAATACTGGAACAGGGAATAAAAATAGGAATGAAAAAAGGAAGAGAAATAGGAAGAGAAGAAGGAATAGAAAAAGGAATAAAAGAAGGAATAGAAGAAGGAAGAGAAGAAGGAATAAAAGAAGGAAGAGAAGAAGGAAGAAAAGAAGGAAGAGAAGAAGGAATAAAAGAAGGAAGATTTAATCTAGCAATCGAATTAAAAAATACTTTATTGAATTGACTAAGCCATCGAACTAAGTGGATTCACCAGAAAAGAACTAGAAAACGAAACATTAACACCAAAACAAACAAAAATTTAACATAATAGGAGAATTAGCAAAAAAAATTCCCCTACCATTTAATTTTTATATCAAAAAACAAATCAAAATTAACCCACCAAAAAAGTTCAATTTCAATTATAATACCAATTACAATACCATAAAGCAAAACTCAAAAAAGGAGATAACAATGAATGAGAACACTGATGAAATATATGAAAAAGTAATGAACAGTGGAATACTGGAACAGGGAATAAAAATAGGAATGGAAAAAGGAAGAGAAATAGGAAGGGAAGAAGGAATAGAAAAAGGAATAAAAGAAGGAAGATTTAATCTAGCAATCGAATTAAAAAATACATTAGGAATTGACAAAGCCATCGAACTAAGCGGATTCACAAGAAAAGAACTAGAAAACGAAACATTAACCACAGAATAATCAATATAACTTATTTTTAAATTATTAAAAATAAATTCCTAATCTTTTAAATGTAATATATTATTAGAAAATTATTTTTTCAAAAAAGTTAATTCAAATAATCGAAACCTTTATATAACCTTTTGTTACTATAATAATGTAGGAGAAAGATAACTTTTTGTTACTTTAATATTTGGTTTCAAAAACTCGGAGTAATAACTCTTAAAAGATGAACCATTTTCCTATATGTCCATAAATTCCTAAAAACCGAATTGTCAAAGTACAAAAATAGTAATTCTCTGCAATGAGTTATTACAAAGAGTTTTTAATAAACAATAGGGTGAGTTAATGGTAGACAAGAAAAAAGAAAAAGAAGTAGAAGAAAGCGAAAGTCTTCAAGAAAAATATGATGAACTTCTTGAGGAGTTAGCCAAAAAGGATGAGGAGATTGAATCCCTTAAGGAAGATCTCGAAAAGCAAGAAGGCGAAACTCAAGAATATGTATCACTATCTCAAAGGCTTCAGGCAGATTTTGAAAACTTCAAAAAAATAACTGATAAAAGGAATGCTGAAGTTGTAAAATTTGCAAATGAAAATCTCATAAAAGAATTCATCGATTGTTACGAAGACCTCGAAAGATCCCTAACAATTGAAAAGGATGAAGATTTCAGAGAAGGTGTTGAACTCATATACAATAAATTCAAAGACATCCTAACAAAAGAAGGCGTTGAAGAAATCCCTGCAAAAGGCGAAAAGTTCGACTTGAACAAACATGAAGCATTGATGGTTCAGGAAAGCGAAGACGTCGAAAACGGATATATTATAGATGAGTTGATGAAAGGATACACATATAAAGACAAAGTTTTAAAATACTCAAAAGTAATCGTTTGTAAAAAATAATCATGTTTATTAAATTATAATTAAATTAAAAAAATTGGTGATAATTATGTCAGATAATAAAAAAGAAAAAATTATTGGTATTGATTTAGGTACAAGTAACTCAGCAGCATCCGTGCTTGTAGGAGGAAAACCAACCACTATCCCTTCAGCAGAAGGTGCAAGCCAATACGGTAAATCCTTCCCAAGTTATGTTGCATTTACTGAAGACGGTCAAATGTTAGTCGGTGAACCAGCAAGAAGACAAGCTGTAACCAACCCAGAAAACACCATCAGTGCAATCAAAAGATTGATGGGTACCGACAAAAAAGTAACTGCTAACGGAAAACAGTATTCCCCACAGGAAATCTCAGCATTCATCTTGCAAAAAATCAAAAAGGACGCTGAAACCTTCCTCGGAGAACCTATTGAAAAAGCTGTTATTACCGTACCGGCTTACTTTGACGACAACCAAAGGACTGCAACCAAAGACGCAGGTACCATTGCTGGTCTTGATGTAGTAAGACTCGTAAACGAACCAACCGCAGCAAGTTTAGCTTACGGTTTAGACAAACAGGATGACGATGACATCAACATCATGGTATACGATTTAGGTGGAGGTACCTTAGACGTAACCATCATGGAATTCGGTGGAGGAGTATTTGAAGTAAAATCCACTAGCGGGGACACTCAACTCGGTGGTACTGATATGGATAATGTATTGCTCAACTACTTAGCTGATGAATTCAAAGCAAAAGAAGGTATTGACTTAAGAGATAACGATCAGGCAGTACAAAGATTAAGAGAAGCTGCTGAAAAAGCAAAAATCGAATTGTCCACTACTTTAACCACCGAAGTAAACTTGCCATTCATTGCAATGGGATCTGACGGAACTCCTAAAAACTTAATCGAAAGTTTAACCCGAGCTAAATTAGAAGAGTTAGTTGATGGAATCATTCAAAAATCAGGTAAACCAATGCAACAAGCATTAGATGATGCAAAAATGAGCAAAAGTGAAATTGATAAAATCATTTTAGTCGGTGGACCTACCAGAATGCCATGCGTACAGGCATATGTTGAAAAATTCATTGGTAAACCAGTTGAAAGAGGAATAGACCCAATGGAATGTGTATCCATGGGAGCATCCATCCAAGGAGGAGTATTAGCTGGAGAAATTAAAGATTTAGTATTATTAGATGTAACTCCTTTATCCTTAGGTATTGAAACTCTCGGTGGAGTATCAACAACCTTAATCGAAAGGAACACTACAATCCCAACCAAAAAAAGCCAAATCTTTTCAACTGCAGCAGACAATCAACCTTCCGTAGACATCAACGTACTTCAAGGTGAAAGAAGAATGGCTGCTGACAACACTTCCCTCGGACGTTTCCAATTGGTCGGAATTCCACCTGCACCAAGAGGTGTTCCACAAATTGAAGTAACATTCGATATTGACGCAAACGGTATTATCAATGTTACTGCAAAAGACAAAGGAACCGGAAAAGAGCAAGCTATTACAATTACTTCTTCAACCAAATTATCTGATGAAGAGATTGAACAAAAAATCAAAGAAGCAGAAATGAATGCTGAAGCAGATAAGAAAAAACAAGAAGAAATTGAAATCAGAAACAATGCAGACTCATTAATTTACACATCTGAAAAAACATTAGAAGAACTTGGAGATAAAGTATCCGAAGATGAAAAATCAAATGTTGAAAAATTAGTTGGTGAATTAAGAGAAATCATAGCCGGAGACGATGTTGACGCTATCAAGTCAAAAACCGAAGAATTAGAAAAAGTAGTCCAAGAAATTGGTGCAAAAATCTATCAGCAAGCACAGGCTGAAGCACAGGCTCAGCAAGCTGCCGGCCAAGATCCAAATGCTGGCGCTCAAGATGCTCCAAATGATGATGACGACACAATTGACGCAGACTACAAAGTAAAAGATGATTAGATTTATTGAATAAATGTTTTATCTCAAAAGTAGTTATCAGAATCAGAATCAATAAAAATAAACTAACAGAGAGATGAAACATTTTTATTTTTTTATCTAATTTTTTAAATAAATTTTAAGGTGAATAAATGGCAGACAAACGAGATTACTATGAAGTCCTTGGAGTCGATAAAACAGCTGATGAAAAGGAAATTAAAAAGGCTTATCGTAAATTAGCTATGAAATACCATCCTGATGTAAGCGAAGAAGAAGGCTCTGAAGAAAAATTCAAAGAAATCAGTGAAGCTTATGCAGTTTTGTCTGATGATGAAAAACGTCAAAGATACGATCAATTCGGTCATGCAGGAATGGAAGGATACACTGCTGAAGACTTCTATCAAAATGTCAACTTTGATGACATATTCCAAGGATTTGATATTGGCAATATCTTCGATTTATTCGGTTTTGGTGGAGGTTCACGCTCAAGAGGAAGAACTGGTCCACAAAGAGGATCAGATATTTATACAGATGTCCACATTACTCTTGAAGAAGCATTCAACGGTTGTGAAAAGGAGATTAAAGTCACAAGAAGCGAGCTTTGTCCAACATGTAACGGTTCAAAATCAAAGCCTGGCCATGACCCTGAAACCTGTCCGACATGTAAAGGTACCGGTCAAATAAAAGAAGTAAGCAACACCTTCCTCGGACAAATGGTGAACGTGAGACCATGTCGCCAATGTGGAGGAACAGGTAAAATAATTACTGACCCATGTGACGATTGTCATGGAAAAGGAAGTGTTAGAAAAACCAAAACAATTAAACTCGAAATACCTGAAGGTGTGAATGAAGGAAACCACCTAAGAGTATCTGGTGAAGGAAACTGTGGTGAAAAAGCAGGCCTTGAAGGAGACTTAATAGTATCCGTCCACATCAAGCATCACAAAACATTCGAACGCGAAGGAGACCACCTATACATCGAACAGCAAATAAGTTTTCCGCAGGCAGCATTGGGTGACATCATAAGCATACCAACAATTGAAGGTAAGGAAGTAGAGTTTAAAATAACGCCGGGAACCCAAAGCGGAACAGTATTCAAATTAAAAGGTCAAGGAATGACTTCTGTAAGACATTCTGCAAGAGGAAACCTTTATGTTACTGTAACTGTTGTTGTTCCTAAAAAATTAAATTCAAAACAAAAAGACTTATTGACTCAATTTGCCGAAGTCAGCGGCGAAGAAATAAAGCACGTTGAAAAAGGCTTAAAAGATAAATTCAAAGAGGTATTTAATTAGCTACTCTTCCACATAGCTAATTATCCCACTCTTTTTTATAATTTTAATCAAAATATAGCATTACCCCAAATATTATTAAATTAATGAAAAATCAATTAAAGGAATGTATATAATATCATTCCCAAATTCAATACTATTTGTTCTATTAGATATCAATATTCCAAAATCAGAGCAATATTCATTTTGTGCTCGGGTTAATTGGCTTTTCGTTTTCTTTTTACCAACATCTACTCAATAGGAATTACATCATCGAAATTTTTCAATGAAATCAACACCCTTTTTATTTGAAAAATAAAAAAGACATGAAGTTAAAAGATTCATCACACAATCTCTTTAATGTGGATACAACCATATTCTCAGCAAGAACCGCATAACATTTCTCATGATTTAAGTCATATCTACCTATACGATAATTAATTGCAGATTTAAGACAAGGTGTAGAAAAAAATGATGTTAGGCTTATTTAGGATTTTACCTGCAGACCCATATGCATTGATACTAAAAATAAGCTGAGACTATTCTAAAGCATTTAAAATATTATTAACTGTTCTAATATTTAGATTAAGGCTTTGAGCCAATGCAGATTTAGATGTAGTTCCAGGTTTTTTAACTGCCAAATATGAAATCAATCTTAATATAGTATCATTAGATATCTTATTGAATAATGCAAAATATTTTAAATCTTCCTGTACGATTTTTTTAATTAAATCATTTGTTAAACGATGAGTGTAAACTTCATTCATATTAAGATAAAATAGAAATGCACCACTATGCAAAAATTTTTTTAATTCTATTTCAGGATTATTTTTTAATCTATAGCATATTTCCAAATATTTTTAATTTGAGTTACTAAAAATCACATACCAAAAAACATTTAATTTAGTTAGATTGTAAAAAAATACTCATTTAGCATTGAGTATTGATATGTATATAATTTAGACAATAATGGTCCAAACTTTGCGAAAAACACTATAATTTATGTTTTTTAAATGATTATAAACTAAAATATCAGTTCATTGTTTTGCATAATATTTTATTAATTTTTCTTTAGAAGTCCTAATTAAACATTATTATTTATTTTTTTAAATTACTAAGTATGAAAATACAATATCCATTATAAATATGTTATGTACTATAGTACAATACTTTTTATAAGTATATTATGTAGTGTACTGCAATACAAAATTTTCTTTCTAATTTCAAAAAATTATTCTATGCATTTTAATAAAAATTATGCATAATAAAATACCTAATCATTAGTAAATTAATTCAAATAATTAACTACATTATTAATAATAATTAAGAAATATGGAAAATTAGTAAATTTAAATTATACAATATATATGAAAATGCATAAATTTTAAAAAAAGAATATTGAAAAGATGAATGATTAATATTCATCATCCTTTCTAGATTTACGTTTATAACCTACGAACAATAATGCTAAAGCAATAAATCCTAAAAGTGCTGGTAATACTAGACTTTGAGGATTTTTAACAATATTATCCAATATTTCATAGGCTTTTGCAACAGAATTTGCACTTGCAGGATTTTCAGATCCCACACTTTCAACATTTGATGAAGTAGAAGATTTTTCTGAACTTGCAGCTGAATCTTCACCGGTATTTGACGGTGAGTCAGTAGTTGTGTTAACTAAAATTGAATTTTGACCACCATAGGAATTTGTATTTGTGGAACCTGAATCCGTATTTGAAGTAACATTATTCTGTTTGGTTTCAGACAAACTTACTCCCTCATTATACTCTGTCACTCCACCATTATCAACACGAGTACCGTTTATATGCTGTGTTTCATCATAATGATACGGGTTCGGGGTTGACTGGTCTCCAGGATTTCCATTGGTATTGCTTCCGGAATCCTCAACATATTCATCTCCAGGATTTTCAACAGGTTCACTCGGATTTTCAATCGGCTCGTCACCAGGATTTACCATGTCCTCTTGCTGTCTAGGCCTGTCACCAGGATTTACATCATCATTATCCCTAGGCCTGTCACCAGGATTATCGCCGGACGGATTGTCATTTTCCTCATCACCAGGATTGACCGCATTTTCATTGAAATCATCTGAGAATGTATTGTCATTGTTCCTGTCATTAGGATTTGTTGGTACATTCGGCTTATCCGTATTTGTGGAACTTCCATTGTAAAACGGATTATTGTCAAATCCGGGATTATCGTTTTTACCAGGTACATCTGAAGCATCAATGTTATTGGTTCTGTTGTTGACATTTTCAGGAGTTACATAAGTCGTATTTTCTCCACCGTCAACTTCATTCATATGCCTATAGTTAACCCAATACTCATATTCGCTCAATACCTTATTGTTGTAATAGGTATCTCCGCTGTGAGAGCCGGGACCTTCCTTATATCCCTCATAGCTTGAATCAGGAATTCCTTCCTTGGATGAAACGACAATATTGTCTGTGATTACAGACCCAACAGAATCATAGAGATATACTGCAACTGTTGAATTGCTGAAAACCACATTGTCCTTAATGACAAAAGTATGTTCCCCTTCAAGCTTTTGGCGGTAACTTATACCATATAAATTGTCATTATCGCCGACCGGAGCGATAGAAGATACCGCAATAGTATTGTTTACTATATAGTCATTGTCATCCTGAACCTCAATACCTGCCACCAATGCCCAGGAATCCTCACCTGCAAGACCTGTTACATTGATACGGTTATTGACCAATTTTAAAGAAGTCGAACCGCAATAATTGGTGGAATATATTCCCAAATTAGGTCCATTAGATATTGAATAGATATCATTATCATCAATTGTAACATTGCTTAGAGGTCCTGTCAATTGAATAGGATAAGCGGTACCTGCCTTGTATACACCACCCTGAGTCTTTACAGAGAAATTGTTTGATTTAATAAGCATGTTATCCACATTATAGATATCAAGTCCGTAAAGATAGTTCGGCACACCGATAGCAGTTGCGAAATCCTCCATCTCAAAGGTATTGTTTGCATAAAGAATGTTTTTACCATTTTTTATGATTATTCCGTCCAATGTAGGGTCTGCCGTTAATGTTGCTCTGTTGACATCTACAAATACATAATTGTTTGTAATGTTGAGGTTTTCAGTGTTTAAAACAGCAATTCCTGCAACAGAGTCCCCAATCATCAATCCGCTATCATGGTCAACCGTACGCAATGGAAAAGATGAAATAAGAGTATTACCGTCAAGCAAAGTATTGTTTGTGTAATACAGCCAGATTCCAAAGTTATCATTGCCCTGAGCATTGTTTGCAACAAAACAGATGGTATTGTTAATCAGGCGGGTTGTGCTGATATAATTGGATTTCTTACCGTTGACATGAATCCCGTAAGCTTCAGTGTTTTTCGGTGCAGTATAATCCAAAACGACATTTTGAATGGTCGCATTGTCTGATTGAATCATTATTGCAGATCCGTCATTGTCCTCAAATGACTCGGTTAGAACCAATGTGATGTTTTCTATTGTGACGTTTTGAGCTTTGACATTAAAAGCAATATTTTCCAAAACAACACCATCATTTGCCGTAAATACAGTATTTGGAGCTTCAATTGTTAAAACACCATAATCCTTAAGGTTTTCTGTAAAAACATAAGTTGCATTGGAAAACTCTTCAGTCATCACATTATCCATATCAAAGTAGTCATAGACATTAGCATCATCAATATTGTTGACCGGAGATATCTCCAATGTAGAATTCACATCCTTGACATCTTCAGCAGATATTGGAGCCAACATTAATGCAAACAACAACAATATTAACAATAATTTACTGCCTAACCTTATATTTTCACCTCCTTTGCAGTGAATCAATCTCCCAAAATAAAATTTTAAAAGACATTTAAAGGTTTGTAAAAAATAGTTTATAAAAGTAATGCCTAATTGTGAAAAAAGAAAAAAAAGTTGAGAAGTTTATGTAAACTTCTCATGTTTAAGCTGTTACGGTTACAGTATTAGAGATTCTTGCTTGTCCGTAAGAAGCAGTAATAATGTATTTTCCAGCTTGCAAGTTAATGTTTAATTTTGCAACACCATTAGCATCGGTTGTACGTTGATACATTACACCGTTGATGTTGAACTCTATTTTTTGGTTAGCGTATGCTTTACCTTGACCGTCAACTAATTTTGCTTCGTAAGCACCAGATTGACCGTATTTCTTGGTAAGGTCATTACCAGTTAATGTTGGTAAAACAGTAACATTGTGAGCAACCTTACATCCTTTATACTCAGCAGTAATAATGTAAGTTTTAGGAGGCAAGTTGATGCTAAGTTTTACATGACCTGTTGCATTGGTTGTACGGTTGTAGAATACACCGTTGATGTTGTAGGTGACAATTTCACCAGCTTTAGCAGGGTTACCATTATCATCTAAAACTTTCAAGACATACTGACTGTCATTGCGGAAGTATTTCACAAGATCAGAATCCTCAGTAAATCTAGGCAATACAGTAATAGTATTTGTTACACTTTCATTGGTAACAGGGTTTGTAGTCTTAATAGAGTATGTACCCGGTACCAAATTAATGTTCATTCCAGCCTTACCGTTTGCATCGGTGGTTCTGGTATAAGTAATATCATTTAATCCAAAAGTAACATCCTTATTAGCCAAAGCATTACCATCACTATCAGTGAATACAGCTTCAAATCTATCAGGTGCCTTTTCAATTTTAGTTAAATTCTCACTAACAACAGTAATGATTTCTTTTTCAACAGTTACGGTCTTATTAGCAGTAGCAGGTTTGTATTTATCATCCCCAGTGTATGTAACTGTGACTGTGTGATTTCCAGGAGCCAATTCAGGTAAATCAATTGATGCTTTACCGTCTTTTACAGGAGCATAATAACCTTTACCGTCAACATCAACCAACATGTAACCGGTTGCATCTTTTGGCAATTCAACGTTAACTGCATCATCAGAAACGTTAATGTCTGCTTTTGGATTAACTGGTTCAGGTGTTGGTTCTTCATCCTCAGGAACAGTTACACTAGCAGGTTTGCTTGCATTGGTGTATTTGTCATCACCAGCATATGTTACAGTTGCAGGGTAGTTTCCTTCATCTAAACCGATTACGTTTACTGTTGCTTTACCGTCTTTTACAGGAGCATAGTAACCTTGACCGTTTACATCAACCAATACGTTACCTGTAGCGTCTTTTGGTAAAGTTACTTCAATGGTTGTGTTTGTAACTTTAACAGTCATTTCAGGAGTTACAGGTTCAGGGATTGGTTCGTCTTCTTCAGGAATGCTTACAGCAACGCTGCTTGTGTTTGCTTTGTAGTTATCATCACCAGTGTATGTTACTGTAGCAGTGTAGTTACCGGCATCTAAGCCAGCAACATCAACAGTTGCCTTACCGTCAGTTACTTTTGCATAGTATCCTTTACCGTCAATATCAACTAATACATATCCTGTTGCATCTTTAGGCAATTCAACAGTAATTGTGGAATTGGTTGAATCAACAGTCATGCTAGCATCTTCAGGTTCAATTTCTTCCTCTTTAGGAACACTGATTTTAACAGTAGTCTCATCTTCTGTGAAATTATCATCACCGACATAAGTTACGGTTGCAGTGTAGTTTTCACCTGCTTCCAGGCCTTTAACATCGATTATTGCTTGACCGTCTTTGATTTCTGCATAGTAAGTTGTACCGTCAACGTCTACTATTACACCACCTGTTGCGTCTTTGTTAACAGTAACAGTTACAGTGGTGTTTTCTGCAGTTGCTTTGAGTTCAGGGTCTTTTGGTTCAACTATTGGTTCAGCAGGGATACTTATTTCAACAGTAGTTTCATCTTCTGTGAAATTATCATCACCAGTGTAGGTTACAGTTGCTGTGTAGTCTTTGCCTGCTTCCAGGCCTTTAACATCGATTATTGCTTGACCGTCTTTGATTTCTGCATAGTAAGTTGTACCGTCAACGTCTACTATTACACCACCTGTTGCGTCTTTGTTAACAGTAACAGTTACAGTTGTGTTTTCTGCAGTTGCTTTGAGTTCAGGGTCTTTTGGTTCAATTACTGGTTCTTCTGGAATATTTAATGGAACTTCAAAGGAAGCATTGTTATAGTTGTCATCACCTAAGTATGTTACTTCAGCAGTGTAATTTCCAGGTTCTAAATTAGGAATTGAAATAACTGCTTCACCATCTTTTACAGGAGCATAATAACCGGTTCCATTAACATCAGCTAAAACATAACCAGTTGCATCTTCAGGTAAATCTAGGGTGATTGTTGATTTTTCGGCATCAGCAACAACGTCTGGAATGATTATAGCATCAGCTTTAGTAATTTCCAATTTTTCAGTATCGTTTACTGCTTCTGTATAATTGTCATCTTCAACATATGTTACGCTAACATCATATATGTTTACTGGTAAAAGCGGTAAAATAAATTCTTCACCAATGACAACATCTTCATAAGTTTCATCGCCTACTTTAACAGTCACTTTACCTTCACAGTTGTTTGATGTTACAGTAATGGATGCATTTTCAAATACAGTTCCATTATTGATATTAACACTTAATTCAGGAGTTACTTTACTAATTTCTAATTTTTCAGTATCGTTTACTGCTTCTGTATAAACATCATCTTCATTGTATGTTACAGTAACATCATAAATTTCCGCAGGTAATAATGGTAAAATAAATTCTTCACCAATGACTACATCTTCATAAGTTTCATCGCCTACTTTAACGGTTACATTGCCTTTGCAGTTGTTTGATGTTACAGTAATGGATGCATTTTCAAATACTGTAGCATTATTAATATTGACACTTAATTCAGGAGTTACTTTAGATACTTCAAAATCAGCTGCAATAATGCTAGTTGCATAGGTACCGTCACTGTTATATTTAGCTTCTACTTCGTAGTTACCAGCACCTAAAGCACCAATGTTCCATGAAGCAGCACCATCAGCAATTGTTGCATTATATTCATTTTTATAATTAACATCTTTTCCTGTAACGGTAAATGTAATGTTTTGACCGTCTAAAGTAGAATTAATATTTGCAGTGAAAGTAATATTGTCTAAAGTGGTGAATGTGTCATTTGTTTCAAATGTTAAATTAGCATCTTCTAATTTTTGGTTGATTGCATAAACTTTGTTTTCTGCAGTGTAGAAGTAAATGTTACCTTCATTATCCATTGCACAGTTTTTGACTGCAGAATTGGATTCAGTGTCAACCATCCATTTTTTATTACCTTCATCATCAAATGCATAGAACTTACCGTCATCACTACCTACATAGATGATACCATTAGCATCAGTCATGATTGTGGAAGCAGTAGATCCGATATCATAAACTTCACTTTCAGTCAAATCAGCTAAGGAATATTTGTATAAAGTACCTAATGAGTTAACGGAGTATAAAGCCTTGTTGGTAGTACTTATAGCCATTCTGGAACCAGTTCCGCCAGTTACAGCCTGGGTTTTTGTAACTCCATTTGTGGAATCTGCTTTTGAAATGCTGTCACTTGTAAAGAAATAGACATTTCCGTTAGAGTCTGCTACAGGAGTTCCAACAATACCTGGAGCACTGATTGAATTTATTTTATTATTGGAAACATCATATATAATAAAACTATCAGAAGAAGTAGCCCATGCTTTATTATTAGCAACAATAACATTTAAAAGAGGAGGAAAATGGTGTTGGTCACTATAATCATAAGAGTTATGATATGAGAAATCAGTCTCACTGAACTCTCTATTATATGTGTAAAATGCAAGATATCCATCAGAAATACAAATATAATTAATTTCATTGTTTTCTATAACATAAACACAATGGAAATTAGTACCCGTAAGGTCGGGATAAGTCCTTGATTCAAAACGAACTTTAAATTCTCCAGGACTATTGTAATCTTCCGGAAGAATATAAAATGCTTCATAATTATTACCCATATTTGATGTATGCGCATAGCCCATAACATTAATAATATTTTCAGAAGAAATAGCAATATTGTAACAATTTAATTTAAGGTTCTCCATCTGAGGATAGTCAGCCTGTTTCACAAGCATATATTTTTCAACAGTACCTTCATTATTTAAAAAATCTATTCTATTTATTTGACCAATTGTTAAGTATCCATCTTTATCAATCACTAACGAAAAAATATCCGCATAACTCTTATTCCAAGACAATATTCCATTTGAAACACCTCCATAAGGTGATTCCATAGAATTGGAAGAATCAAAACCATCCATAGACCATTGTGGAGTATCTTGACTGTCACCAATTAATTCAACATCATCGACAGATAGGCCAAGCAATTCATTATTAAAAATATTTGATTGTTGATTGCCTAAATTAGCATACTCAGAAGGAGTATAAAATGTATTGTTGTGTGCTGCAATATAACTTGCATTATTTGATACATAAGCAATATTTACATCATTACTATGTGCTTCAACATCAACAAAAGTATTATATGCTATTCCAAACACAGGATTTCCTAATGTAACATTTTCATCCCAAGTATGATTATCATCAATATATTCGCCTTCACGAACTGCAATAGCTTTACCTGTTGTAGCAGTATTATTTATAAATGTACTGTAATATAAATGGAAATATCCTGCATCCATAGCAGATATAGCTCCACCATAACCTGCAGAATCCAAATTATGATTATTTTTAAAAATACAATTATCAACAGTTACATTATAAGTACTACCATAAGATAATGCTCCAATTGCACCGCCACCATTATTAGTAGTACAATTATTTCCTTCAAAAGTAGAATCTGAAACATTTAATATACTATATGTGTATATTGCGCCACCATTCCATCCTGCAACATTATTTTTGAATGATGAATTTACAATATTCGTTGTTGCATTTGAAAATGAAAGAACAGCACCTGCCCACTTATCAGCACCGTTATTTTCAAAAATTGAATTTTGTATATCCATATATCCACAATTGTTAATTGCACCAGGAGCATATGACCCATAATTATTTGTAAATCTACAATCACTAATTGACATTCTTGCATTATTTACTGTTGAGCTAGAAGATGAGTAAAAATTAGTAATTGTTCCAAAACTTAAAACATTATTAGTAAAATTACAATTTGTAATATCACCAGCACCCTGTCTTAAATAAATTATGGATTGTTTATTTCCGGTACCATTAATATTATTAAAATTACAATTTTCACATGCATAATTCCCATTACCTGCAAAATACATTAAAACACCACTAGTAAAAAAATTAGGGTTTTGAAGGTTAATATTTTGAAAATTAAGATTTTTAAAAGTAATGTTTAATCCATTTGTTGTTGTGGAAAATGGAATATAATTAACAGTTACAACATTGTTACTTGAAGAACCACCAATATAAGAACCAGATAATCCTTCAATAATTACATTTTTATTTATTGAAATTTGACCTTTTGTACTTGGTGGAGTTATACCCCCACTAACGTAAATTGTATCATATTGAGTAGCATTTGTACATGCACTCTTTAAATTCGACCACGTAGAAACAGTAACTGTTGATGTTGAAGGTGCTGACAATAAATCACCACTGTCAACTTCATCAGTACCATTAATTTCACTAGCACTCACAATGTCACAAGGTGCAGATACATCACTATCCACACCAACGGCATCATCAGTACCATTAATTTCACTAGCGCTTACAGCACTTACACTGCAAAGCACTATTAACATTATTGAAATAAACAATAACTTTTTTTGCATGAGTTTCCCCCATTATTTTTTTTACGAAAATATTTTCATGTATCCAATAACAAATAAAAATTATAAAAAATTAAGCTTTCTTGAATACATTATTTTAATATATTAGTAAACTAATATTTATAATTAATATAATTGAAAAAAAAAACAATTACATTGGAGATAAAAAAATGAAAAAAACAATTATTTTCATAATGATTCTGATAATTTTATTCACATTACCACACGTTAGTGCCATTGATGAGAATTCTACGGATTTGATTAGTGCAACTAATGATGATGAGCTAATTTCAAGCGATAATGAATATATTGACTATGATGATCCAGATACTGAATTTATATTGGAGATTAATGATACAAAAGATTATGAAACGACTGGAAATATAACGTTTTACATATATTTTAATGGAACACTCTCATTTGGACCTGAAATTTATGATTTTATAAAAGAACCGATAACAATATATGAAAACAATAAAAATGTAGGAACAGTACCGGTAAATCAAATAAACTACACAACATTTAATCAAGATGGAAATAATGTTTTTAATGCAACATTTACATGCCAGATTCAAAACAAGACACAAATAAGACTACATTACACTGCATGGGATACAAATACATTGACAATTGAAAAAATATTGGAACCCGAAATAAAAGCATTGACAACACAAGCA
This sequence comes from Methanobrevibacter millerae, assembly GCF_001477655.1. Classification (NCBI taxonomy): domain Archaea; kingdom Methanobacteriati; phylum Methanobacteriota; class Methanobacteria; order Methanobacteriales; family Methanobacteriaceae; genus Methanobrevibacter; species Methanobrevibacter millerae. The sequence goes on from NZ_CP011266.1 coordinate 2,324,686, forward strand.
ATCATCATCAGAGACAAAAACGGAATAAAATATACTTCAAATAACACATGGAACAATTCAATCAAATATTTAGAAAAGGCAATTAATGTGGCCAGTGCAAACGATGAAATAATATTAACAAATATAAACATACAAACAACACCCATATTTACAAATCCAACCCAATCAAGTACCATTAATGTAAATAAAAACCTAAAAATAATCGGAAATAATGCAGCAATTAATGCGAACAAAAACAGTCATTTATTTGAAATAAATTCCAATGTAACATTCATTAATATGACATTTACTAATTTTTCAAGTTATTTATTCAAAAACCACGGCAATTTAACTTTTATAAATTGTACATTTAAAGATTCTTACACAAGATTCATAAACAATACTGGAAACTTAATAATATTAAATTCAACATTCAAAAACATGAAAGAATACTATTCAAATGCGCAAATATCCTTACTTAAAGATTACTATACCGAAATTGGGCTAATATATAACACTGGAAACTTACAAATCGACAATTCAGTATTTGATAACTTTGATTATCCAAAAGAAATAGAAATAGATAATTTTACAATTAAAGAGCTTGGAGTGATATATAATCTCAATAGTGCAACAATAACAAACACAAATTTTACAAACATTAATACAAGAGCAATAAACAATACCGGAAACTTAAAACTTGAAAAAACATTATTTGAAAACATAACAACAAATACTTTAAAGATATTAATAAATACATCAGAATTCAATAAAATCTCTGAAAACACAATCTATCAATCATATACCGGATACAGAGAAAAAACAACATATACAACTTATGAAAGTAAAAATTATTTCTTAAATGGTGGTGCAGTATATAACACAAATAACCTGACTATTAGTGAGTCCCAATTCAGAAATATAATCTCATATTACGGCGGAGCAATATTCAATGAAGGAAATGCGACAGTAAATAGTACAAATTTCATCAATACTGAAAGTTCTGGAGGAATGGGTGGAGCAATATTCAACAATGCAAAAATGACTCTTGAAAATACCACAATAAATAATTCCAAAGCAAATTTAAATAACATTCAAATTGGAAAAAATACATTTATACAAATTACCCATGGTGGAGCAATATACAATAACCAAACATTAACACTTGACAATTCAATCATAACACAATCAACTGCAGCGTATGGTGGAGCAATAGCAAACAACGGACAAATAATTATAAACAACACAATATTAGATAAAAATTATGCAAATAATGAAGGATATACTGGTATGAATTATGGTGAGACAATATTCAACGATGAAAATGGAAATTGCATTATACATAATTCAAATATAAAAAATACAATAGCAAAAAGAACATCAATAGGTGGCGGTGGTGCATATGGAACGTATGGTGGGATAATATATAATTTAGGAGATTTAACAATATCAAAAACAATATTTGATAATATGTCTGGAAAATATGAAGATTTTTCATCAGTTGTAGGTGGATCATTTACTATTTTTAATTATGGAAAAATGAATGTGACAAATAATTACTTTATTAACTCTCCACACAAAGAACACCGTTGGAGTTCTATAGGATATCTAAGTGCATACACTTACGCATACACAAACAATCCAAATAATGCATACATGAGCAATAACTACTACTGCCTGAACGCAGACCCATATACAATCGACACCAATTTCCCGGTCAACGACTATTTCATATTAGCATTCGATCCGGACTATTATGCTCTTAATTTAAATGAAGTGAGAAACATCACATTAAAACTGAAACTTGCAAGCGGAAAAGAATTCAGCAACTACGAACTTTTACCAAAAGCAAATGTAACAATATACACTTATGATGAAAACGGAAATAAAATCAACTTCACAAAAGAATTAACGAACGGACAGGTAACATTTCCATACAATTACACATCAACGAAAGGAAGATATATCATTTCAGCAGAAATGGGCGGGGGCAAATGCATTGCAGAAATCGATGTCGGGAAAAACAAAAGCTACATGGACATTAAGGCAGCAGACATTTACTATGAAGATAATGCAATATTTATAATGAACGTAACCGGAAACTTAACCAACCAGCCAACGGGAAACGTTTCAATAATTCTGGACGGTAAAAAATACACTGCAGAGATAAACAACACAAAAGCAAATCTAACAATCCCTAACATGCAGGCAAAAACATATGACTTAATCATACGCTATGAGGGAGATGAAGACTACTTCAAATACATTCACCATCAGAATTTCACAGTATACAAAAAACCAACCGGCATGACACTGCAAATACCTGACGTCTATTATGGCGAGCGAGCTATTGGAAGAATTTTTTTAAACACAAGCAAATATTCCGTTAAAGATGGACATATCTACATTACCGATGAGAATAATCAAACAACCGTTAACCAGATTGCAATCAGAAACAACACTTATGTAAGGTTAACCAATTTTGCAAGCGGAGATTTAAAAATAACAGTCGAACTGATTGGAAATGAAAACTACGAATCATCAAACGCAACAGTAATTTTCAAGATTAAAAAATATGAAACAAACCTCACAATAAATGCATCAGACATTAATGCGGGTGAAAGTGAAACGATTACAGTCACGCTCACACCGGAAGGTGAAGTTGCAGGAGAGGCCAATCTGACAATAAACAATAAAACAGAAACAATCTATCTAAAAAACGGAAACAATACCGTTACATTGGAAAACCTCACAGGAGGATCATACAACATTACGATATTCTTCGCTGGAGATAAAAAATACGCAAACTCAACAGTAACAACCACAATAAGCGTTAAAAAACATGACACAACAATGGATGTGACTGTTGAAGAGGATAAAATCACAGTAAAAGTCAATCCGTCAAATGCAACCGGAACAGTAAACTTATATATTAACAATCAATTGCAGCAATTAAACCTGACCAATGGAACTGCAACATTTGCTCCAAACTACAACAGATTCAACAACAGCATATTCGTCTACTACGAAGGAGATGACTACTATAACTACACTACATTCAACACAACATATGAAAACAACAAATTGGCAAATCTTACAGGTTATGACGTATTGACTTATGACGGAGAAAGCGGAACAATCTATGTAACGTTAACTGATGAAAGCGGATACGGAATTGCCGGAAAAAACATTACAATAAGCATTAACAACAAAAAATACACTCATACAACCAATCAATCAGGAATAGCGGCACTGACACTGACACTTCCGATTGGAAATTACACAATAACATCAAAATATAATAATTACACAGCAGAAAATACTTTCACAGTGCTTAAAAATATAAACATGACCACTGTAGGAGATATTGAAGTATACGACAACGAAACATTCCAGTACTACGTCAAATTAACTGACGGAAGAAACAACAATATCAAAAATGCAGAGGTTACATTCACTGTTAACGGCCAAAAATACATCAACAAAACTAATAATAACGGTATTGCAAGAATATTTTTAACACTAAACAAAGGAAACTACACAATAACCGCCAAATACAAAACAGAAACCTTAACAAATAAAATTAATGTTCGGGAAAACGACAACTACACAATAACCGCAAATGATTTGGAAATGCATTATCGTGACGGATCCGCATTCAACATAACACTGAAAGACGGAAACGGCAACACACTAAGCGGCAGAATAATCACATTCACAATCAATAATAACACATACCAAAGAACAACAGATAAAAATGGTGTTGCATCACTTAAAATAAACTTAGCACCTGGAACACATGAAATAAAAACAACCTACATCAATACATCAACTACCAATAAAATATTGATTAAAGACTATCCAGTTATCATCACTGGTGAAGATGTGGAAATGTATTACCGTGACGGTACCAAATACACTGTCAGCCTAAAAGACACAAGAGGAATCGCATTAACTAACGTAAACGTAATATTTACTGTTGATGGTGAAAGCTACACAAGAACTACTAATAAAGATGGTATCGCATCCATTGCAATCAACCTGCCGGAAGGAACATACACAATAACAGCAACTTATAAAAATGCATCAACAACCAACAAAATCGTTGTTAAAGATTATGCACCAGTAATTACAGGAAACGATGTGGAAATGTATTATCGTGACGGAACAAACTACACAATAACCCTGAAAAATACTAAAGGATCCCCACTAATCAATGTCGATGTAACATTCACAATAGACGGTGAAAACTACACAAGAGCAACAAACAAAGATGGAATTGCATCCATTACAATCAACCTACCAGAAGGAGTTTATTCAATAACAGCAACATACAGAAATGTTTCAACAACCAATAAAATTATTGTTAAAGACTACGAACCTGTAATAACAGGCAGTGACGTGGAAATGTATTATCGTGATGGAACAAACTACACAATCACATTGAAAAATACTCAGGGAACTCCGATTTCCAATGTTGATGTGATTTTCAATATCAACAACAGAAACTACACCAGAATAACTGATTCCAATGGTATTGCAAGAATAACAATCAACTTACCGGCAGGAACATACACTATAAAAGCAACATATAAAAACGCTTCAACAACCAACAAAGTTACTGTTAAAGACTACGAACCTGTAATCGTAGGTAATGACGTTGAATTGTATTATCGTGACGGCACAAACTACACAATCACATTGAAAAACAGCAAAGGAGATATCTTATCAAATAGGATTGTTACCTTTAATATCAACAACAGGGACTACAACAGAACTACCAACAGCAACGGTGAAGCGTCAGTGACAATTAACCTGCCTGCAGGAACATACACAATAAAAGTCACATATGCTAACGCTTCAACAACAAATAAAATCACAGTAAAAGAATATGCACCAGTAATAACCGGAAATGATATCGAAATGTACTACAGAGACGGTACTAACTACACAATCACATTGAAAAACAGTAAAGGAGATATCCTATCAAACAAAGTGGTTACATTCAATGTTGATGGTGATGACTATAACAGAACTACTAACAGCAATGGTGAAGCGTCAGTGACAATTAACCTGCCAGCAGGAACATACACAATAAAAACAACATATAAAAATGTATCAATAACAAACAGGATTACAGTGAAAGAATATCCTCCAGTATTAACAACTGAGGACTTGGAAATGTATTTCCATGACAATTCAACATTTAAAGCAACCTTAACCAATACAAACGGTGATGTATTAACAAACAGGAAAGTTACATTCACAATTGGAAATGAAACATACACGGGAACTACTAATAATCAGGGTGTAGCATCTATTGCAATTAATTTGGCTCCTGGAAACTACACAATAAAAACAGCATACCAAAACTTAACTAAAACAAACAACATTGAAATCAGGACAAACTATAATCTTGAAACTAAAGATTTAGTCATGATTTACAAGGACGGATCAAGGTTTACTGCAAAACTGACTGACAAAAACGGTAACACTCTTAAAAATGCAACAGTTTTATTTACAATCAACGGACAGTCATACACAAGAAAAACCAATGATGAAGGAATAGCATCAATTGCAATCAATTTAAACAGCGGAATACATACAATCACAACAAGATACCAGGAAGAGTTTAAAACAAACAATATAACAATCAAAGCTACAGTTGAAGCAAAAGATGTTGTTAAAGTCTATAGAAACGCAACCCAGTATTATGCGAAATTCACTGACAATGCTGGAAAAGTACTTAAAAATACGCAGGTCACATTCAACATCAATGGTGTCTATTACACAAGAACAACTAATGAATCTGGTGTTGCAAAGCTAAACCTAAACCTCCAACAAGGAAAATATATACTAACAGCAATCAACCCAATAACCGGAGAAAACGCAGCAAACAACATCACAATACTGCCAACAATAACAGAAAACAGAGACATTACAAAATACTACAAGAACGCGACACAGTACACTGTCAAACTAATAAAACCTGATGGAAGCATTGCAGGAGCAGGAGAAAAAGTAACATTCAACATAAACGGAGTATACTACGAAAGAACAACCAACGAATCAGGAATCGCAAAAATGAACATAAACTTAAACCCTGGAGATTATATAATAACCGCTGAATATGCTGGTTGTAAAGTATCAAACAAAATCAAAGTACTTCCAACAATAAAAGCACAGGATTTAACCAAAAAATACGGCACACCAAATCCATTTACAGCAACATTACTTGACGGTGAAGGAAAACCACTGGCAAACGAAAAAGTAACATTCAACATCAACGGAGTATTCTACACAAGAACAACCGATGCTGACGGTATTGCAAAACTCAACATTAACTTGCAGGCCGGAAAATACATAATAACCTCAAGCTACAACGGACTGAATGTGGCAAACACCGTAACCGTACAAAGCTAAAAACATCTATAACCATCACCAATCCATAACTTTAATGAAAGATACAATTTGATGGTGAATTGGTATCTTTCAGCCCACACCAATTGATGAAACATTTCTCCTTTATTAAAATATTGCTTTAACGAAGTAAAATTTTTTTTAAAGAATAATATTGCTTTAATTTGAACTATAAGATTTATATGGATTGTTAATTAATATTATAATAACTCAGGCGATTATAATGAAAAAATTACACAATCATATAGATATTTCAACAAAATATGCTTTCATCAAATTAAGCGAAATAATACATGATTACTTCATACTAGATGAGGAATATATCCATCCGGTAGAAACAGAAGTATAACACTAAACAAAAGAAATCTAAGAATGGACATAGCATATATTAGAAGTGGAAATATCATCAACAACATTGAAAATCAAAGTTACTTCACAGACACCAAAAAATTGGAAATAATAGCTGAATATGCAAAATTTGTCCTAATCAATAACGATTCGCTAATAGATTCAATCATAATAATCAAAATTGATCCAAAATATTATAAAAAAGAGATACCTCTTAAATAAACGCTGATACTGCGACCATACTACATATACAAAACATCTGAGGAAATACTTGAAAGATTAAATAAGATAACAGGTAAAATAAAAAAAAGAGTTAGTTGGTTGCTTTATATCTGGTTAAAGCAAAACTAACAACTAAAACTGCCACAATAATAATGGCATCAATCATCAATTCGAAAGGTGCTGCATTACCAAATAGCTTGATAATACCGATTACCCAAATTACGATTAAAAATATAGGCAAAATATATTTAATAACTGTTTTCCACAATGTTCCAACTTTTAATATACCATTTTCATTTAAAATTGGTATGAACTTGTCCAAGCCGTAGAACCATGCGAATATGATACATTGAACACCGATGAGAATCAATATTCCAAACTCATTTACAAAACTGTCAATGATTCCAACCAGATAGCTGCTTATTCCTGTAGTCAGCATCAATGAGAATATACATCCAATAATGGACAATATTGTTGCTGCTTTTTTACGGGACATGTTTAATTTGATTGCAAGTGAATTGAGCATTGGTTCCAAAAATCCTAAAGCTGATGTTATTCCTGCAAATAAAATTGCTAAAAACAGTAATGGTGCAAGCACACGTCCAATTGGCCCCATAATATTGAATATCATAGGGAAAACAATGAATATAAGACCTGTACCTTCAGTAATTAGCTGTATCATCGGCGTTCCGGCTGTATGAGACATATATCCCAAAATTGAAAATACACCGAATGCGGTACATACTTCAAAAAGGGAGTTTGATGCAACAACAATTAAAACATTATCTGTCAAACGAGAGTTTTTAGGTAAATAGCTAGCATAAGTTACAGCAATAGCCTGACCCATACTCAATGAAAAGATTATCTGTGCAAATGCCGCAAGCCAAATGTTAACATCAAGTAATTTTGACCAGTCAGGTGTCAAAAGAGTATTGATACCTATTCCGGCACCAGGCAATGTTAATGCATAAATAATGATAAATCCCATTATGACAAATAATGAAGGAATGAGGACTTTTGAAAATTTACCTATTCCCTGATCAACATCTTTGTGGGAAATGAACCATAATACAACCCACAATAATGCTACACATATAGTTGTTGGGATTAGTAAAAATCCTGCTGACTCTAAATTAGAGCTTCCACCAACAGTATGGGTGAAATATGATACAGTATCCGTTCCCCATCCGAATGTGAAACTAGATAAAAGATATACCAAGTCCCAGCTCAATATAACCATATAATAAATAACTACTATAAAAACAAAAGATACTAAAATCCAGGCAATAACTTCATATTTTGGGTTGATTTTTTTCAAAATATTGGAAAACGAGTCCTTAAAACTGAAACCGACTGCATATTCCAATATCAAAAAAGGAATACCCATTATGGCTATTGCGATTAAATATGGGATAAAAAATGATCCTCCACCATTAGAATAAAGCACATAACTAAAACGCCAGATGTTACCTAAACCAACTGCCGCCCCAATCATTGCAAAAATAAATGATAAAGATGAATCCCATTGACCATGTTCACTCATAATAATAATATATGTTTATTCATTATTTAAATAATTAATAATAAAATTTAGATAGATTTGAAAATCAATATATTTATTTAATCTATAAATCAACCTTAATATGATGAAAGTTTTTGACAAATTTATTCTTGGGGATACTGAAAGTATAGACTGGTGCTTTGAAAATACTCATTTCAATCAAAGACTCGCCCAAAATGGAATTAAAAGAGAATATATTGTCGATACGGTAATGTATGAAGAGCCATTGAGATATGAAAAAAGCGGAAATGATGAATATGAGGTAATATATGAAGCGCCAGCAAACAAGGATTACAAAGAGCTTAAGCTAATATTTGCATGTCATGGAAACACAATTGACCTTGTTACAATAATGCCTAACTTTCAAACAGCAACCAATCGCCAGAAGAAGAAATACCAATCAGACAAAAGAAAGGATATTGAAAAAAAGCGTTTGAAAGCTATAGCAAAAAGGAAATGGTAAAATGGACTTGTCAGACCAGATTTATAAAAGAAAATCCTGCAGAAAATATAGTGATGATGAAATTGACATGAGTGCAATCAGAGAGTTTATGGATAACGTAAAGCCATTGGACTCAAAAATCAACTATTCATATGAAATTTTGACAAAAGATGAGCTCAACATACGAACCAGATGGAATGCACCATATTACTTAGCATTATATTCCCAGAAAAAAGAAAATTATGGTGTTAATATCGGATTCATATTTCAGCAGCTCAGCCTATTTCTTCAAAGCCTGGATATTGGAAGCTGCTGGGTTGGCATGGCATCAATCAAAGAAAACAAACCGGATTTTGTAATCACAATAGCTTTTGGAAAATCAAATGACCTGACCAGAGACATTTCACAGTTCAAAAGAAAAGGATTATCAGAAATCTCAGATAGTGAAGATGAAAGGCTAATACCTGCACAGCTGGCACCGTCAGCCGTCAACTCACAGCCATGGTATTTCAAGCACACAGATGATGGATTTGATGTCTATAAGGTCAGACACAACATCGTGAAAAGAAAGATACTTGGAAAATGGAATGATGTTGATATAGGAATAGCACTATCCCATTTATATGTTTCAAATCCCGATACTTTTGAATTTAAATTTGAAAATAAAAAAGATTTGAAAGGATATGAATATATCGGACCATTGAAAATTTAAAAGAGGATTATTTATTATCCTCTGTTAAATTAAATACTAATTTTCCTGTTCCGTTTTCAGTGATGTTTAACTGGTCACACTGTGGAGATAAACTCTGAAGGAAAGACTTTCCGCTTTCAGGTGACATCAGGTAAGGCAAATATCCGCTGAGAGTAACCGGATAAACAGTCAATACACCGGTATCATTAACCAGATCTATTCGAACCATATAATCATTCAATGTTGATTCTGTTCCCAAATCGAACATGAAGTTTCCTAAACTGTAGCAGATTGGTTTTCCCTTATACATTTCAATTCCCTGAGGCACATGAGGGTGAGCTCCAATTACAATGTCTGCACCATTGTCAATAAGTTCATGGGCTATTTTTTCCTGATCCTGATTTGGAGACATTGAATATTCATTTCCAAAATGGAGTGATGCAATTATAAAGTCTGAACCGTTTCCACGAGCATCAGAAATCTGTTTTTGAGCATCAGCTGAATCGTATGCAGAATAGCCCGGTGAAGATCCGTTTGCATAAGGCAGCGCCTCATAGCCGTATTCTGCAAAATTGTTTGAATCCATATAATTAAGTACAGTAATGTTGCGCCCGTTAATATCTTTTGATACGGCCTTATGAGCATCATCTTCATTATCACCTGCACCCACTGTAGTTATGCCTGCATCATTGAGATATTTGATTGTATCATGCATTCCATCAATACCATAATCACATACATGGTTGTTTGCAAGTGTTGCAATGGTATTGTTGTTTGCCTTTGCAAGAGGAACGTAACTAGGATCACATTTCAATGGAACATCACCTTTAACTGCATTTTCAGAATTTGTTGCTGCATTTTCAAAGTTGATTATAAGCAAATCAACATTTGATGATACATTGGAAACACCTGCAAATGGGGATTTGTCCATACTTAAAACACCTGCCATGTTACGTGCAAACATTACGTCTCCTGTAACCGCTATTGAAGCATTTCCCTTTGCCTGGGCAGGTTGAATCTGACCATTGTTGGTCAAAAAAGTTGCTGATGCTGCAATTATAAGTAAAACAACTAAAATAGCAACAAGAGCAATTATCAATTTATTTACTTTCATTGTTTATTCCTCAACAGCCACCTCATCCTCACTGAATAGCTGATTTAGCATCCAGTCAGCATCATATTCCATGATGTCATCATATCCCTGACCCATACCCAAGAACATGATAGGTTTTTTGATTACATAACCAATAGATAATGATGCACCACCTTTACTGTCTGCATCGGCCTTGGTCAGGATTACACCGTCAATGTCAATAGCTTCATTGAATTTTACCGCCTGTTGGGTTGCATCGTTACCCGTCAATGCATCACCTACAAAGATGACCAAATCAGGATTGGAAACCCTTTTGATTTTTTTCATTTCATCCATAAGGTTTGTATTAGTCTGCATTCTTCCAGCAGTATCAATCAATACCAATTCTTTTCCTTGTGCTTTTGCATGTTCAACTGCATCATATGCAACTGCTGCAGGATCTGATCCCTTCTGGTGCTTTATGATTTTTACTCCAACATTGTCTGCATGATGAGTAACCTGTTCGATAGCTCCTGCACGGAATGTGTCTGAAGCCGCAATGACTGGAGTGTATCCTTTCTTCAAGTAGTAATTAGCCAATTTACCAATAGTTGTTGTTTTTCCAGTTCCGTTAATACCGACAAACATCACTACCAATGGCTCTCCCTGAGCTTTTTTCTCTTCAATCATTTCGGTCATGGATTTTCCCGGAACATCAATGATTTCTGCAACTGCATTTCTTAAAGCATTGTAAGTGTATTCTGTGATGTCACTGCTTCTTTTGATTTTACGGCCGACAAGATCATCCTTTACAGAATCGACAACTTCAGTAGCCACTTCCATTGCAACGTCCCCTTCCAAAAGGCCCATTTCAAGTTCCCATAATGTGTCTTCAACATGTTTTTCTGAAATGGTCTTTTCACGAACGAATGAGAATAATCCTCCACTTCCTTCAGGAGAATCATCATCTTTATTCTTGTTTCTTGACCAGAAGTGTGATTTTTCTTCTTTTTCTTCTTCATCATCAGAAGTTTCCTCTTCTTTTTTATCGTCCTTTTTATCTCTGGACCAGAAATGAGATTTTTTTTCCTCTTTTACAGGTTCTTCAGCAGAAACTTCCTCATCAACAGATTCAACCTCATCAGGAACTTCCTCTTCGACGGACTCACCATCAGATTCAACCTCATCAGAAACTTCTTCTGCTTTTTTATCTTCAGAGTCTTCTTTTTTATCGTCTTTCCTACCCCAAGACCAGAAGCGAGATTTTTTCTCTTCTTTAACAGGTTCCTCAACGATTTCTTCTTCATCCTGAGATTCAACCTCCACAGGAGATTCATCCCCAACAACCTCATCGACAGATTGCTCTTCATCAGAAGTTTCATCTTCTTTTTTATCGTCCTTTTTGCCCCTAGACCAGAAATGAGATTTTTTCTCTTCGGCCAGTTTCTCTTCACCGGAAGTTTCTTCATCGGATTCAATCAATTTGGACTCATCAACACTCTCTTCTTTTTTCTTGCGTCCAAAAGAGAAAAATGAACGTTTTTTACCTTCTTCCTCTTGAAGATTGTCTTCTTGTTTTGCTTCTTCAATAAGCTCTTCTTCTAATTTATCACTTGTTCGTGACAATTTCTTTTTCAATGATTCAAACAAAATTAACCCAACCTTTTAGTTTTATTAAAAGTGTTTAATTATAACTTATTTATATTTTTTATAGTATTTAAAAGAAATTTAAAATCAGATTAATGAAACGAAATAAAATCAATTAAATAAAAAATAGCTTTGATTATTATAATAGTAACTCTTGTAAATATAAAAATAATAAAAAAAGAAATTAGTTAAATTAATAACTAATTTTAAAATGTAAAATTTAAATAGGTTTATCTAGATTAAGACATTTTTAAACTGTTAAAATTGATGAAGTTTGTAACACCCCATCTAAACATGACAACACCTCTTGCACCGCCGTCCAGGGAAGCCTGCGCATCACCAGTCAACTCTGAAACAGACAGTCTTGTAATATCATCATCAGACCTGTATGCCTGAAGTCCGCTCCATACCTGCGCACCGTTTGAATTGTCAACAAACCATTTAGTCGTGCTTTTAATCCAAGCAGTGCCTTGATTGTAATTACCCTTATAAATCATAGGAAGAACGAAGTCCAAATATTTTGTCAAAGTTGAATAATCCTGACCGTCATAGTAAAGCATATTATTCGGTTCAGGCATTAATGCAGCAGAAACCAAACAGTTAGGATTGATGGATTTAACTGCATCAACAGCAGTCTTTACAAAATAATTAATGGATTCAGCAGCCTTTGGGAAATTATAAGCGGTTCCGCCGAATCTCAAATAGTCAAAGTGAACACCGCTTACGCCGGCTACGCTTGCATAGTATTTTGCCTGATTGACCTTTGAGTTGATTAGATCATAGTTATATGTTCCGTCCTTGTTTGATATTCCGTGCCATCCTCCGTCATAAGCTATCTGCATCCAGATATGGACTTTTATTCCATAGTTGTTTGCCTGCCTAATCCGGGAGGCAACACTGCTTTCCCCATAAGCTGTAAATGCATATGAATGAAGGAAAATGTGCTGTGTTCCCTGAGAAGCCAAGCTTGCAAGGTTTAAGTCATACATATTGCTATATAATACCCAATATCCGTAGCCGTATGCAATCTGTGAGGTTATTGCCAATTTTGCAGAGCCTGAAGATGGAGCATAAGTCTTGTCTCCTGCAAATGAGTATTGAACATCATATGAGCCTTCAGCATAATCATCAATGTCAATATGCACCACACCATCTGAATCTGTTTTTTGATTATATGTTTTAGATCCAATTTTAACGGTAATTTCACGATTAGGCAATACTTTGTCTGCCTTTAATTCAAGGTTATATGTAATTCCTGAATTTTTATGGAAAGTTGAACCTGTAAGAACAGTCAAGGTAGTTTTGACTCTTGAATTTACTGTCAAAATTGATGAATTTGAACAAGGTAAAAACTCATCATTACCCGCATAATAATATTTTATGGAATATTTTCCTGCATTTAAATTAATAGTTATGTTTACAAGACCATTCTCGTTAGTTTCACGAGTATAATTTACTCCATTAATTTCAATAATTACCTTTTCATTAGGCAATACGATGGAATCGACATACAAACATGCAAATAGCTGATCACCACATCCTTCATTTACCTGAAAAGTCATTGGGACTATAAGGGTTTTTGTATTTTCTATGACTGAAATTTTAGAGAAGTTTGATGTGAATTTATATCCAGTTCCATTATAAAAAATCCTGGCATTATAAATTCCTCCTGAAACATCAACATTGAATTTTGCAACACCATTGTCATCTGTCACTGCTGAGAGAACTTTTGAGCCAATTCCCATATAAACAGTCTGATTTGCAAATTCTTTATTGTTTTTATCATACAATTTTATTTCATAGTCATTATTCATTAAAATCAAAGCATCTTCACATACAATTTTTACCTTGATGCCACCATATGTTTCAACTGTTGATTTAGCTGATGAAGCTCCATAGACTGAATTTGCATCATGAGTAAATGTTAATGAATAGTTTCCCTGCTTCAAATTCAAATTGAAACATGCTACACCATCATCATCAGTAACAGTAGAATATTTGTTATTGCCAATGACCAAATCAATTGTCTCGCCGCTGACACCATAATTCAACTTGTTGGTTAATCTGGCCTTTATCGTATCATCATCATTCTGTTGGAAAACATAGTTTTGTGTAGTCAGTTTTGTCTCGGAATTTGCATTGACAACAATTGTGTTTGAAGTTAGCTCACCTGTAAGCAAATTGTTGGCTGTAATGATATATTTTCCAGCAGGTAAATTTATGTTGAGTTTTGCATTACCGTTTTTGTCAGCCAAACGAGTATAAAATACTCCATTGACATTGAACTCAACATTTGTAAATCCCATACGATTACCCGAATAATCTCTGACGGTTACCCAGTATTGATGGCTGTCTCTGTAAATCTTATTCAGATTGCTTCCGTTGATGGTTGAAAGAACACGAATATAATTTGAAAATGAGAATCCGTCACGTGGATTGTATGCTGTCAATATGTAATTTCCAGAATTCAGATTAATGTTTAATTTTGCAACACCGTTCTGATTGGTGTGACGAGTATAGAACACACCGTTAATGTTGAACGTTACTTCCTCATTATCCAAAACCTCGCCATCACTTCCCAAAAAAGTGGCAAAGTATTGAGAATCATTTTTGTAATATTTAACCAAATCATTTCCACTTATTGTAGGCAAAACATTTACATTAACAGATTTGTTTGAAGGAGAATACTGGTTATTTCCTAAAAAATATATATTTGCCAAGTATTTTCCGGGAATCAGATTTATGGCTATTGAAGCCTTTCCATCATCGTTAGTGGTTCTAGTATAATTCTGATTATTGATACTGAATACCAAATCACAATCCGGCAAAGGATTATCATTTAAATCATTTAACTCTGCACTTAAACGTGTTCCATTTTTATAATACATAGATATATCATTTGCATCTATATTGACATCCTCTAATGTTGAAGTAGAATTTTCATCAGCACATACTAAAGACATGCTTAAAAATAATACTAGAACCATAGAGAACAGATAATATTTCCTAATAAAAAAACCCCCACAATTTTTTAAATAATAAAATAAATTAAGCGATTAAGCCTCATTTTTAACAGTAATTTTGTTGTTTATATTATATTCATCATAGGATGAAGTTACGATATATTCACCATCCGCCAAATTGACAATTAGATTGGCAATTCCTTCGCTGTCGGTTACATTTGTGTATATGACGCCATTAATATTAAAATCTATGCTTTGATTTGCATAAGGTTTACCTTGTCCGTCAATTAATCTTGCCTTGAAGTTTGTTGCATTTGTATGACTTACAGCATCATCTGCAAACAATACCGGAAGGATAGTTACTATATTAGTATACTTTAATGAATTATATTCCGCAGTTACGACATAAGATCCCGGCTGCAATCTTAAATTGAGATTTGCATAACCTGATTCATTAGTGGTTCTTGTATAGAATACACCATTGATGTTGAATTTAACATCAGCATTCGCTAAAGGATTGCCGACATTATCCAATACCTTGATTGAATATGCAGAATCATTTCTGTAATACTTTGTTATGTCATGGCCGTCAACCAAAACAGGCAAAACCTTAACATTGTTACTGTGCTGTTCGCCGTTGTTCGGATTAATTGCAGTTAAAATATAATCTCCAGGATTTAAATTTATATTCAATTTAGCCTGACCATTGTTATCGGTTGTTCTTGTGTAAAATACACCATTAATATTAAATTGAACACCAACATTAACCAAAGGTTTTCCAGATGCATCCAAGAATTTAGCATAATATTGAGTGTCGTTTCTGTACATTTTTACAATGTCATTTCCTGAAATAGTATGTAAAACATTAACGTTCGCTGTTGTGCTGTTTTTACCAAAAGCACCAGCATAACTTGCAGAGACAGTATAATTTCCTGAATTTAAATTTAATGCAATTGAAGCCAATCCATTGTCATTTGTGGTTTTTACATAGTCAACACCATTGACATTTATAGTGACATTTTGGCCAGAAATTCCATCATTGTTTACATCCTTCAAGTATACATTGAACCTTTCAGAACCTTTATAATATTTTTTAACATCATTTGCTGAAATTAAAGCACCATATTCATTTACTTTTAATTTAATGCTATTGACAAAATTATTATTAAGTGAATATACCAAATCAGATTTTCCGGATTTAACTGCCTTGAGTGAAAGGGTGATGAAATTTTGACTGTTACAATCATTCAAATACCATGTTACAACGCGGGGAGCGGCATCATAAGTAAATGTTCCTTTTGAAAGGGTGGCTGTGTTGAAATCAAAGCCTTCGGGAATAGCGAATCTAACAACAGGATTTGATTTTGCAATATAATTTACTTGATAAGTTAAATCTATTTTTTCTCCAACTATGTATGATTTGACCGGAGACAATAACTTAAAGATTTCAACAGCACTGTTTGAAAAGACATGGGTCCCTAAACCTAATTTGCCGGGAGTAGCCGGAAGAGAAGACCTGGAAATATAATTATTAAAGAAATAAATATTATCTGCCAGGGATGAAGTTGACCTTCCAACACCCGCACCGTTGTCATTTGATGCATACACATCAACACTATAGGATAATCCGTTAGATGACTCGGACAGTTTCCAATGGTAAGTCATGAGATTTCTTCTGTTGACCCCATAGGAATCAGTATAACCTATCCTAATTGCTTCATCAACAGGACTTGCAGCAGTGTTGAATGTTGATTTTTGAGAATATGAGTATACGTTAGGACATACCACAAACTGTCCAGGCTCCAATTTTCCGGTATGATGTAAGTTTGCAAATGCAACACCATAAGTTCCATCGTTTGCCTTGATTACAAAATGACCCATGGAATATCTGGCGAGGATGTTGTGAATTCTTGAAAGATAACTGTCTGAAATTTGATTGTTTACAACCATTTCACTGGCAATGCTTTCAATTTGTCTGAATACACTGCCGTCAGTTATACCACCATTACCAATGAGCCATCCGTTAGATGTTACAATCGAATGGACAAAATAGCCATCAGGATTTTTATATTGCTTTACATATTCGATATCTCCCCATTTACCGCTTTCAACAATGATATCAAGAGCATTTGTTGCATCCCGCCTATGGGAGATAACGCCTTCATTATCGCTTACATGAAGAACAATAGAGCTGCACTCACTTAATTCAATCAAATCATCATCACTGTTTGTTTCCATATCAACAATTGGAGAACCGTCAGCATACTGTTCTACAATTACATCATCATTTATTTGTGTTTCTTGAGCAACTGTTCCATTTATCGAATCATCAGCTGAAACAAATGAAATGCTCAACAGAAAAACAATTGTTAAAATAAAAATAAAAAATTTTGAATATTTTTTAATTTAAAACACCTCATAAGAAAATTATGTTAGAAGTGATAAAAATATATTGCTAAAAAAAGAAAAAAGAAAAGAGTTATAAGTAATTAATATCCGGTTACGCTACCCTGAGCTGCAGCTTGAATTTGTTGAGCCTGACCTTGAAGATTTGCCAAAATGTCAGTGACTTGCTGTAAGTTAGCCAACATTTTATCTAAGCTGTCTTCCAAATCTTTTTTCTGCCCAGCAATAATTTTCTTAGCGCCTTCAGCATCTTTTTTAATAGCGTATCCTGCACCAATACTTATAATAATTTCATCAGTGTCTTTGAGTTCCCCTTTAATGAAAGAACCAGCACCCACAGGTACAAAAGCCTCAACAGACTTTTCACCATTCAAATCATCTAAAGTGTTGGATAATGCATCGACTTCACCAATGGAAGCTTGAATTAATTCGATTTGCTGGCGAATTAAATCTGCTTGTTGATTGTATGCATTAATTTCATTAATGAGTTCATTCATTTTTTGCTGATCTTCCATAATAACACCTCTTAAAGTGCGATTATAAAATTTCTTTTACAATTGGGTCTACAACATCTTCAGGAGCAATTTCAGTGATTTCAGAAATTTTAATTTGGTTTCTGTTAATACCGTGTTTGCTTCCGAAACGTTCATAAATTTTTTGTTTAATATCAGCTTCACTGGTAGCTTTATATTCTTTTACAAATTTATGAAAATCATCACCCATTACAAAAGTACCTTTAACTCTGTAAATTTTAGTTATCATATTAATCCCTCAGATTGTAATTATAAATCATCTAAAAAGCCTAATGCCTCTTCAACTCTAGCCATTTCAGGACCAGTACTGTCTTTAGCAACAATTGCCCCATTTGAATTAGCAATGGAACATGCGCCAACTAAAGAAATACCTCTTCCAACAGTACCGACGTCTCCTTCAACACCAAATACTTTACGAGAAAAGTCAACTTCACTTTCAACAGCCGTGCTACTAATTAAAAATCCCTTGTTGGTTACGGATATCAATGATCCGATAATGTCACTTCCAACCATGGAGGTTGCTTCAACATCAACATCCAATGTGGATTCAATAGTGTTAATAGCATCTTCAGACAGGAACGGACTTACGATAGCACCATTGTCATTGGCCGCAACAATATTTCCAACTGCAGTATAATTGCCAGGAATTGCTGCCACTTCAAGACCTAATTCCTTAAACTGTTCAACTTCTCTATCCAAAACATGTGGGGAAACAACAATACCTTTGGAATTGGCTACAGATAAAGATCCAATAAGGCTACTTCCAGAAACAGAAGACTTAACAGCAGGAACCTCCAAAGTTTCCTCAACCAATTTGACTTTTTCGTCAATTAAGTTATAAGGAACAATAGCAACATCATCAGTTACCTGAATGAAAACTCCAATATTAGGATTTCCTACAACATCGATTCTTCTTAACATATTGTCACCTCACTTGTCAAGTATTTGAAAAAAGTACAATAGCTATTCTGCTAAAGTAGCTTCTACAACACCATCATCATCTTTAACTGCTTTTACAGTAATTTTAGAAGGTATTTTTTGAATACCTCTTGCCCAAATTACATGATTGATAGATTCATCAAGTTTGACTTCTTCTGCTTTCATGTGTTTGGTTAAGAAATTTTTAACTTCCCTAATAGCTCTAGGAGCTCTGATAGTCCTTTTGACATTTTTTACATTTCTAAGTGGAATAGTGTAAACTCTTTCCATGATAAATCCCCCTATAATTTAAGGCTGTTTCTTCTCCAATGTCTAGGTTTAGGTCTGTATCTAAGTTTACGATTAGTTTTAGCATAAGCCCAGATTGGAATTCTCCTATTTTGTTTGTTTGCTTTTGCCATCCTTAATTTTTTAGCTAATGGTTTATTTCTACTCATTTTTTCACCTGTGAATAAAGTATAATAAATTATTTATATCCTATAACTCGAGTTTGATAATGTTCCGGAAATATGTCTAGAGAATTTCCTCCCTTCTCATCAATCAAAGTCCTTATTTCAACCTCATAATCTGAGCTGTTATCCTTATTGCTCTTTTCATGAGATATTTCAAATAGATTAGATGTTATTAATTTAACAGATTTGTGACCAAAACTATCCAAATTAATGTATTGAACATTCTTTCTATCTTCAAGGCTCCTTATCTGATTGATATTGAGTTTTGGAGTTCTGTCATCCCTTCTTGTACCGTCGGCAATAATATCATATCTATCAGCAACTTCTTCAATAACTGTTTCATGAATAAACTTTATTCCATCATTTGGAAAGCCATCATTCATAATCATGTCACAGGTCTTATCTAAAATCTCAAAATCCAAATCCAAGACTTTATGATTGAAACCCAATGATTCTGCTGATTTGCTGGCAGGAATATATGAATCATAAACACCGAAATTTGCAGTGCATAATTCAACATCAAGACCTAATCTTTTAAGCATTACTGCCATGAAAGATGAATCCTTACCACCACTATACAATACAGCCGCTTTCATGAGTACTATTTCCTTGTAATTTTAATCTCCCTTTTTTGACCAGCAATTTGTCTTAAAAGAACTTTTAACTGATCATCAGTGACTTTTCCTCTTAAACTACCCGCCTGAGCAGATTGAATCAATTGAAGTTCAATTTGATTAACAAGTTCCGGTTTGGTTAATTTAAGATTAGCCAATCTGTTACGAGCTTCAGAAGTCATAATCTGACCTAAAATCTGTTTTTTCTGAGCTTCAAATTTTGCCTGTGCCTCTTGCTGTTGCATTTGTTGAGCAGCAACCTGTTGCTGTTGCGCTTGTTGCTGTTGTGCAGCAGCTTGCTGTGCTTGCAACTCAGCCATTCTTTTTTGACGAATTTCATCAAGATCGCTCATATCAAACTCTCCAATATAAATTTTAATTATCCGTTATAAGTTCAGAATATAATTATTTTCTCCTTAAAGATGAAAGTAGTGAATCAACAGCATTATCTAAATCTTCTTTGTTTAATGAAGAAATTGATTCAAATACTGGTTTGGAATGTCTTTCTTTTACATCATCACTAAATTCTTTAATTGCTTTTGATATGTGTTCATGTCCTGCGTCAATTTTAGAAATTGCATTAATGAACTCATCTTTATCAGCATCTTCGATTTTGGAATTTTCTTTTATTGCTGAACTTAATCTGTTAAGAAAATTAGAATGAATTTCAGATTCAGATTGGTTACTAAATTTTGCAAGTTCAGGAATATCTTTAATGATTTCACCAGCGGTTTTATCTAAAAAGGATCTTCCTTTAGGAGAAACAACTCTTCCTCCTTCAACTTTTTCAACTAAACCTGCGTCTTCTAATTGGTGAAGAGCATTTCTAATGATAGCTCCACTACCTTTTCTAAATACTTCAGGAGTTACACCACGGTCTTTTTTACCACCGTAGAAAGTTCTTAAACTCATTACTCCAACAGGTCCATCCATGTACACTCTTCTAATGATAGATGCACATCTTACATACCACCAATCAGCATTTTCTGGTTTTCTTTCTTTGTGAACACCAGTTTTAACAAAATTGGACCATGCAGGGGAATTGATTTTATCATTTTCTTTAAATTCTTCTGCGACTTTTTTAATTAATAAATCTGCAGGTACATCAAATACAGTAGTCATATTAATTCTCCAATATTTTATTAAATAATTGTCCTCTTAATCCACTGTAAATTTAAGACCTAAAAAATAGGGCCTGTAACTCTAAATTTAAGTAATTCTTAAGGCTTTTTTTTGTAAATTACAGCAACATGTCCTCTAACATCGATTAATTTACATCGAGTTTTTTCGACAATCTCTGCAATATAAGTATCTTTATCTCTAGCGATATTTTTTGCAAATTTAAGTTTGACAATTTCATTAGCCTTAAGCTGGCGTTTGATTTCTTCAATGACATTGTCATTGACACCACTTTTACCAATGTTAATTGTCATCGCGGAAAGAGCTCTATTCATCATTTCTTTTTTGGATTGACTCATATCTAGCTCTCCTTTTATTTTTCTTTTCCTTACTGTAAGGAATTCTCATAACATGGCCACATTCTCCACAAAAAATGTTGACTTTCTCGTCAACGAGCCGGACGGACGAATTATGACCATAGTAAAGGAACTTACCGCAATTCCGACAATACCTTCTAGACCATTTTTCCGGAATTTTGGTATTGTACTTTGTGGACAATCTTCTAGCTAATTCAACATATCGATCAGACCGTTCGGGATGGGTGATGAATTCCATCTCAGCACGCTCAAAAAGAATGTTCATTCTTTCAATAGCTATATCAATCATCCATTTAGGTCTTTTTCCTCTACTCAAAAATATCCTCCTTAATTGTCGGATATAATATTCAAAAATTGAATTAAAATGATTTGCGCAAATTAAAACAAAAACCATAGTTAAATGATAACCTTAGGTTAACATGAATATTAAAAATAAATATGAATTTCAACATTAATAAATGTTATGCAAAACCTGAAAAATATCAAAAAATCTGTTGAAAAATACATGAAATTAAATGAAAAGTAACTTTCATAATCTGAAATGAAAGTATTGAAACTGCAATTAAAATAATGCTAAACTATATTATTTAAAAAGACCATGATAATAAAATAAAAATAAACCTATTGATGTGTGAGTAGCCAATCCATGAAATCAATTTCACCAAAAGTTAGTTCTTTTTTATTGTTGACAACATCTAAAAGTATTGAAACAACATCATCAACATCCAAATTGCTGACATCCAATTCATATACATTATTTTCATAAATATCTAAACTTTCAGCCGAACATACGCCCAATGCTTCAGCTTCAAGATTTTCATGAATTTTAGCATCCGAATAATTTCTTAAAGCCAATCTTTCTTTTAAAATTTCAGGCCTGCATCTCAATATAATCAACTTATCGGCACCTGAGCACAGATGAGACAAATGACCTTCAACAATAAGATTATCTGTTTTTGAAATAATATCTAAAAGAAGTTCGTTTAAAGCATCAATATCGATGACCTTATATCCTTTATCTTCATCAATGCCTAAAACTAAATTGTTAGAAATAGCTAAGTCATTAACTTTAACTAATTCCCAATTTAATTTCCCGGCCAATATTTCGCTGACGGTGGTCTTTCCAGTGCATGGAGTTCCACTGATAAAAATAATATTGGACATAAATATCTTATTTTTTTAATATGATTCTTAAAACATCCTCATCATCCAAAACATGATCAGGCCCAACCTTTTGACCCGGAAACTTGACTGATGTTCCCCATACTTTTGCATGACGGAAGTTTTTAACGAATTCTCTGTGAAGTTTTCCACAAGCATCTATTACGGTAGAACCCTTTTTGATAACCAACGGATCTTCCATATCTGCTTTTCTTCCTTGAGGTTTAAGATAAACCCTAACCAAATCCAAATTATCAAATATCAAATCCTTTAACTCGTCAATATTTGTCTTTTTATCTGCAGAAATAGGAATGAACTCCGGAATGTACTTTTTAAGTTCTTCCAAGTAATTTTCATCAACTAAATCGACCTTATTCAATAAAATCAGCATAGGAACATATGTTTTATTCCTGTCCAAAACATCAATGAACTGGTCAATAGTCACATCGTCCCTGAACAGAACATCGGCATTATGCATTCCATACTCATTAATGATAGATCTTATAGTCTTTTCATCCAAGTGAGTTAAAGGACAAGTTGATGAAACCTTTACACCACCGAGCTTTTTTCTGTTGACTGTAACGTCAGGTGGGCGTTCATTAGGTCTTATACCAATATTTCTTAGTTCTTTTAAAATAACATCCAAATGCTGTGGATTTAAAGTATCTAAAACAATTAAAATCAAATCTGCTGTTCTTGCAACAGACAGTATTTCTTTTCCTCTTCCTTTACCGCTACTTGCTCCAGTGATAATTCCAGGAATATCAAAAACTTGTATCTTTGCATTCTTATGTTCCATGACACCGGGAACAATATCTAAAGTTGTAAATTGATAAGCACCAACCTTACTTTCAGCATTAGTAATTTCATTCAATAATGTAGATTTACCAACAGACGGAAATCCCACAAGCACAACTGTTGCATCACCAGTTTTTTTCATGTGAAACCCCTGACCCTTATGGCCAGAGCTGCTGCGTTGAAGAGATTCCTCCTTCAATCTTGAAAGTTTAGCTTTTAATTTTCCAATATGGTGTGAAGTAGCTTTATTATATGGTGTCTTTTGAATTTCTTCCTCAATGTCTTTAATTTTATCCTCAATACCCATTAAATCACCATATTAATTTTAAAATATAAAAAAAGAGATTGGAAAAAATATTCCAATCTATCTGTTTGTTGTGTTAGTAGAGGCGGATCCTCCACCAGCAACAGTATTGTTAAAGTTCACTTGCCACAATGATACACCGTTTTCCATATGAACCATTGTGAATACATTTTGATTTGCACCACCCAACAAGTATAATTGAGTAAACATGGAATTGGCCAATTTGTTATCAATCAATATTGGAGTGTATACATTACTCTCACCCATCAGGAACAATGTGTAGTTTGCATTTTCCACATTTCCGACAGATTCGTTTTTAACCAGATATCCATCCTCAATTACCATGATATTGGAAATATTCAATGGGTTATATGTAGAACCGTTAATAACAATTTCACTGTTATTGTATGTAGACAATGCTTCAGTGTATGCAGTTGTTGAATTGTTTCCTTGTCCTCTTTCAATAACTGCATTTACAAGTAAACCAGACTGGTTAAGTAACGGAAGTTTACCAACGGAGTTAGGTTCAACAGTTACCTGTTTGGTAGGCACATAGTAGTTGTAGTTTTGAGAACTTTGGTTTGTAAAGTTCCAGTCACCGAAGTAACTCCACCAACCCGCTTTTTGAAGCATATCTGAACTTGCAACAAACATTACAGGACGTGGATTTGCAGGGTGAGTGCCGTTTACAACTTGTTGAGCCTGTTCATTAGTCAAATGATAATTATTGACTAATGTATCGGTAGCGTTCTGTGCAGTCATAGGTAAAATTTCTTTAAGAATTTCAGTTGTTTTACCATAATCTCCGGTGAAATTATATAAATCTTCTTGAGGTTTAGTACCTGAACTATCAAGCATTCTGAAGATACCTGCAGAATATTCTAAATCGCTCGTCGTCATCGCCTGACCCAGCCAGTATGCACGGTCACCTGACTGAGAACCTCCATCGAATGTTACTTGTCTATCAGCAGCAATCTCAAAGAGGTAACCGAAGTCCCACCAGGATGTAATTACAGTATTGTTTTCTGTATTCTCATTAATCCAAGTCATTGCATTCCACATCGGATCGCTAGTACCCGGAACTACTTGATTTGAAGTTACATATGCACCGCAAACCGTAGGTGATACTAAAGCAAGAACAACAAGCACGACAGCTATGTAATTCTTGATAGGAACACGGGTAGTGTCTGCAGACTTGTTTTGTTTGAGATAAATTGAAGCTAATCCAACAGCTAATAATACAACCAACAATATTAATCCATACATTAAATTGATTTGAGTTAATGGATAAGCTGCAAGAGCTGCACAAAGAATAACAATAACAGCCAGTAATTTATCATTCTTCAATTTATTCTTAAAGTAATCAGTTACATAACCTACAAATATACCAGTCATCAATCCAAATGGCAATACAATAGTAGTAATGAACCTTGAACCTCTAGTAACTGCTAAAATAGTAATTACTGTCCAAACCAAAAACAAACAAGCATATAAAATAGTAATACGTTTGGTTTGAGAAATTTCATCTTGAGTGCTGCCAAATGAAGTTAACTGACCAAGAGATAATTTGAATTTTTTACTGTCATCAATTTTTTTAGAAGCGGAAACTCTATTCGCCTTGCTTGGTTTTGCATTAGTAGTTTTTGGTTTAGTGACATTTCTGAGTTTGAATACTCTGGAAACCAATATATATAATACAATCAAACCGGCGAATAATACAGATATTCCACCAATACCGTTTACTACACCATTGGAATTAGCTAAGAATGCTGAACCCATTCCAGCACCAAGCAGGTTTGGCATTTGCATCTCTGCAACAGAAATAAGTACGTTAGGGAAACCACCAACAACTGTACCGGCAGATTGCAATGAAAGTAATCCAAACAAGGTACCGAAAATTCCTAATACGCCATCAATACCTCTGAAAGCGGCAAGTCCTATAAAACCAATAACCAAAAGCAAAATAATTGACAGCACTTCTTTCTGGCGAATAAACCATATCAGCTTATTGGAGTACTGTTCTTGATTATTCTCTCCGACATTAAATATAAAGCATGCAATTAAATATACTACAGCAAATATTCCCATTAAACCGACGTAAAAGATATAACCCGTCCATGATATGGAGAACAGTCCTATTGAAATAATAGATAAAATTGCATAAATTACTTTCAAAGCCAGATTATCCGTTCGTATACATTCAACAAAGAAGAATATGAAGAATAGCGAGAATATGTAATAAAACATATCTGTATCGAAAAATCCTGGGAATGTGTGTGCAAAGTAGTTTGGAGCCAATGCAATAATTAATGTGGCGGTGATTGCACCAAAATCATTGGTTAATCTTCTAGCAAAAATAAATGCAGGAATAACTGCCAAAGATGCTATAATTGCACCAGTCCAAAATGCAACTTCCCTAATGCCATGAGATCCGAAGTACTGATTAGCAATATCATGTAAAAATGACGTTATATATACAATACCAAACTCATAATCGATTACATTACCATCAGGCGCATACCTATGCATATCCATCTGTGTACCATTACCATAATCTATATCTCCAACATGGCCATTATTTACATAATTTTCCGTCAACCTTAAGTTATAATATGAATCCATTTCACTAAAATAAGGAAGACCGGAGGAATCAACATAATCCCCTTTTATTTCATTAGGAAGAATATTGAGGTCGGCCGCAGGAGCTCTTAATGCAAAAACAACAGCTAAAAGAATCATTATAATGACAATTGATTTAGCTACTGTTATTATTGTTTGTCTATTCATTAAAATCCTCTATTTCAGTTTTATTTTAAATTAAAAATTAATTATAAGAGTAATTGAACAATATAACAAAAAAGTTATATATTCTTAGGTTATGCACTAAAGTGCAAGATTACTAAGCAATCCCCCTGTTCAAGGGTTAACAATTAATAAACCAAATATTATTTAGTTAATTAACAAATAATGCAATTTTAATTCGAAGAATTAAATTATATCGCATATGATAAAAATATTATGATACATAGATATCGAAAATATTTCTATTAATGTATATATATTATTTTTAACATTATTAAGTATTTGCATATAATTTAAAATAATTGAAAAAAAAGTCAAATTTAAAAAAATAAAAATTAAGTTATTTTTTAAGTTTATATTTCAACTCATCCAATGCACATGTAAATCTGCATCTAGGAAAACCTTTGCAACCTACAAAGTCACCATAACGTCCGGAACGTTTAATCAAATCTCTTCCACACTCAGGACATTTGCCAAGAACTTCAATTTGCTCAGGTTCAAGGTGTTCCTTACCGCAATTGGAATCCAGACAAGCATGCTTAGGCGGTTTGCTTCCAAATGAAATTATAGGCAATCCGCATTTATCACATGTTTTCTTCAAGAACCGTGCACCCTTAGGGATTGAGTAGGTATTATTACAGTCAGGATAATTGGAACAACCAACAAAATAGCTTTTGTTTTTAGGAGAGTACCTTTTAATAAGATTTCCACCACATTTACACTTACCTACAATATTACTTTCCTGATAAGCATCATAAAGTTTGGATCCTATTTCATCAGTATTCTTATCGATATCAACTAGAATCTCTTTAACATCCTTTTCTCCCTCATTAATAACACTATCTTTTGTTGTTTTTTCCTTATTAATACCTTCAAGCTTATCTTCCAAGTCTCTAGTCAATTCTTCACTAGTCAAATTGTTACAATAGCTGCTTAATGTATCAATAAGATTCTTACCCAACTGATTAACAGATATCTTATTGCCGTCTATATATTTACGGTCATAGAGCTTGTCAATGATATCGGCACGAGTAGCCTTTGTACCAAGTTCCCTTTTTTCCAATTCCTTAATTAAAGAAGCCTGATTATAACGGGCAGGAGGTTTAGTCTCTTTTTCATCAGAAATAAGTTCCTTAACACTCATTGAATCTCCCTCCTTAACCTCAGGGAATTTTTCATCATCGATTTTTCTGAACGGATAATGTTCCATCCATCCCTTATGGGTAACTCTTCTGCGTCTGAAGCGGAACTTTTCGCCCTCAATGTCTAAGGTAGTGCTCATTGATTCGAATTTTGCGGCTTCGAAAAATACAGAAATAAAGCGATAAACAATCAAATCATATATTTTTTGCTCATCTTTAGACAATCCTGACGGAAGAATTCCTGTAGGATGTATAGCAGGGTGTGCTTCATCATCCTTTTTACCGTTGTTAGGTTTTAATTTAGCAGGCAATTGAGAAATGTGTTTTCTATAATCATTATTTTGAGCCAATTGTTTGAAAATAGATGGGAAATCAAGGCTTTCAGGTAATTTTTGGGATGAAGTACGTGGATAAGATGTATAACCTGAACTGTAAAGGTTTTGGGCAATGACCTGAGTTCTTTTAGGAGTAAATCCAAATACATTATATGCTTCAGACTGCAATCCTCCCAAATTGAATGGAACCGGAGGTCTTGTAGTTGAATTGGAAAAATCAATATTATCTACAGTAGCATCCTTTCCCTGACATTTATTGAATATTTCCTCAGCCCTTTCACGGTCAAAAATGTTTCCATCAACATGCTTGATTTCAATATCTTCAAAATCTAGAATGGCTCTGATAACCCAGTAAGGTTCAGGGACAAATTCTTCAATTTCTTTTTCACGATCTACCAAAATAGATAATGTGGGAGTTTGAACACGACCTACAGATAATTTTAAAAATCGTTTTTTAGATTTGCGAACCGCATTTGATAGAGCAATGGAAATATTCATTCCAAAATAATAATCCAGAATATGGCGAGCAATACCGTTGTCCACCTGATGCATATCTATATTGATTTTATTTTCATAAGCATCAATTATGTCTTTTTTAGTTAAAGTTGAAAATTTCATACGAGAAGCTTTAGATAATGAATCTTCACCACAAGCATATTTTAAAGCATTATATCCAATCAAAGTACCTTCAACATCGTAATCGCATGCATGGACATAAGAATCAGCACCTTTACCAAACTTTTGAATAGCCCTTACATAATCACGAGTGTATCCACTAGTTTTCTTATTGACCTCATATGCAGGTGCCCAGTGCAAGTTGAATGAGATGCTACTTTTAGAAGTATTTGGGATTAATGAGTATAAATGACCAACACCTGATAAAACAGTTATATCTTTTGAATCTCTGTTCAATGTCCAATATTTAATTTTTTTATTGTATAAATTTTTTTTAGCCTTAGAAGACAATGCTTTTGCTATTTTTTCAGCAGAACTAGGCTTCTCACAAATAATTACTTCATGCATTCTAACAATTACCCCATATAATTTTCTCAATATATAGATAAAATATAGAATAAATTATCATATATAAAAATTTCTATGAAAAAGATGCTGTAAAAAAATGTGTATAATTCATCACAAACTATAAAAAATAAATTTAAATAAATATTAAAAAAAGCGTTTACATTACTATAAATCTTCACGATAAAAAGAATAAAACTCAGCA
The DNA here is from genome assembly GCF_001477655.1 of Methanobrevibacter millerae. Classification (NCBI taxonomy): domain Archaea; kingdom Methanobacteriati; phylum Methanobacteriota; class Methanobacteria; order Methanobacteriales; family Methanobacteriaceae; genus Methanobrevibacter; species Methanobrevibacter millerae. The sequence goes on from NZ_CP011266.1 coordinate 2,354,238, forward strand.
CAGTAATCACAGATAGGATATTTACCATTACGATAATATGCCAATTCAGAGTTATTCATGTCAAATTTCTTACCGCATAAAAAACAAGTTTCAATTTTTTCTTCAGACATGTTTAACCTCTTAAAAAAAGTAAAAAAATATAAATTAAAATATTTAATTTATATTATATTTTTGTAAAAGCAAGAGCTCTTCAGTAGATAATTTTCCACCTTGTTTGAATTTTTCAAAGATTTCTTCAGCTCTTTCTTTTTCTTCACGGTTTTTATTAGCACCAGAAGAAGGTTTTTTATCAGATCTTCTTTTTCTAGGTTTACCAGAACCTAATTTCTTGTTAATAACATGAATATCACTTAATACAGCTTTAAATTCTTCATGTTTTGCTGAAGCATTATTACGTGCTTCGATGAATTTTTTATGTGCATCGTCAGCAGCGGTTCTGATATCATCAGTTTTTCTGAAGTAAGTTAACATTTCTTCGTGAGCAGCTTGTGCTTTTTCGGAAAGTGAAATAACTTTTTCATGCTCTTCTTCGGATAATTTTCTTAATTCCTGAGCTTCTTCCTTAACTGATTCATCTTCTTGGATATCCATTAACTGTTTTCTTAAATCATTTGCATTTTTAACAAGTTGATTTTCTTTTTTGATATCTAAAACGCGAGTTTCAATAATTTTATCAATCTTTTTAATTTCATTTTCGATTTTTACTTTGTCACGTTTACCGGAAGACCATTCGAGATTTTTAATTTGATTATTAGCATCGTTACGAGCTTTTTTAGCTTCTTCAACAGCTTTATTAATCTCATTACGTTCGTTTCTGAATTCAATAGCTTTGTTTAAGTTCTCTTTTAATGATGCGTTTAATTCATCACGGATTTTACGTTGTTCTTTAGCTATTTTGTTGAATTCTTCCCTTTCTTCAGCAATTTTAGCGATTTCAGCTTCTTTTTCGTCTTTTTGTTTTCTTACACCTTCCATAGTGTCAGCGAGAACAAATTCAGATTTTGGAAGATCATTTTTAGGTTTTTCAGCTTCAGTTTTTTCTTCTTCTTTAGTTTCTTCAACTTCAGCTTCTTCTACTTCTTCAACTTCATCGTTTTCAACAGCGTCGTTTTCAGTATCATCAGTGGTTATTTGATTAAGAATTTCATCTAAGACTTTAGTTAAGTCTTTTTCATCTACAACAACATCAGCTATTTCTTTTACAGAATCTTTAGCATTGAATGCAATTCCGCAACCAGCTGATTCAATCATGGAAATGTCGTTAGCGCCATCTCCAACTGCAACTACATCCTCTAAAGAAATACCTGCATTTTCGACATGATCATTTAATACATCTAATTTAGTACCAGATACTAAAGGACCAGTCACTTCACCAGTTAATTTACCATCTTCGACTGTGAAACTATTGGTATAGACTGCATCAATACCAAGTTTTTCTTTAATTTTATCAGCCACTACATCAAAACTACCACTAATGATAGCTACATCAATATCTTCGTCTTTTAAACGTGCGATAGTTTCACTAGCACCATCCATCAATGGAAGTTCGTCTGCGACTTTCTCAATATCTTCGATAGAGGTTCCTTCAAGAAGTTGGACTCTGTCTTTAATAGAAGTTTCAAAGTCTATTTCACCTTGCATAGCTTTTTCAGTAATTTCAGCTATTTTATCTTCAACATTTGCTAATTTTCCTATCTCATCTATTGCTTCACCATCAATAATAACATTATCTAAGTCAAATACTACAAGTTTAATCAATAATACCACCAATTATATTAAATCTAGCTCACTTAATCTATCGTAAGCTCTTTCGACGCCTAATTTAGCGTCGCTTTTTGTTTTTGCTCCAGTACAAACAACTTTACCGGAACCAAACAATAATAGCACAACTTTAGGATCAGATAATCTGTATACTAAACCAGGAAATTGTTCAGGTTCATATTCGGTATCCTCAAGTTCTAAAGCTACTGCTTCTAAATTTAATGTGGATTGCAAATTTGCAGATGCCACAATATTTTGAATTTTAATTTCAAATTCGTGAGGAATTTCTGTATCTACTTCCCTCATCAAATCTACAGTTTTCTTGATTGCCAATTTGGAATCATCTATAGATTTTGCTCCAGTACAAACAAGCTTACCAGAGCTGAAGATTAACGCTGCGGTTTTAGGATCTTTAAGTTTGAAAACTAATCCCGGAAACTGTTCACGATTAAAATTAACCCCTTCTAAAGCTTGGGACACATCAGTCAGGACAATGTCCTTGCCAATGCTTGCGGAAGCTACAATGTTTTCTATTTTAATGTCAACATCGGTCAAATTAAAACCTCCAATTAAGTTTTTAAAAGTAGTAAGTAAAAATTAAGAAAACAAAAATTTAAATTTTTACTAATAAAATATTTCATTTAAATAGTATATAAAGTTATGTTTATTTAAATAAAAATATCAAAAATATTAAAATTAAAAAATTTTAAATATTAAATTAATGGGGAAATTGAAATGATAGAAGTTGAAGTTAAAGCAAAAATTAAAAATTTTAAAGATATGGAAAAAAAGTTGGAAAATCTTGGAGCTACAAAAACTAAAAAAGAATTTCAAGAAGATATCTATTTTAACAGTCCAATAGTGGATTTTGCAAATACCGATGAAGCCTTAAGAATAAGAACAACTAAAGAAAATAACGATGAAAATATATTCATAACATATAAAGGACCAAAAATAGATTCCAAAAGCAAAACACGTGAAGAAATTGAAATTGGAATAGAAGATAGTGAAAAGTGCAGCAAGATTTTTCAACATTTGGGATTTACAAAGGTAAGGGCAGTCAAAAAAGACAGACAATACTATTCATACAAAAACTTTGAGATAAGTTTAGATGACATTGAAGGTTTGGACCCGTATATGGAAATAGAAATTGCTCTTGAAGATGGAAATAACCATACAGAAGCTCAAAATAAAATTTTTGATTTATTTTCAAAATTGGGAGTTAATGATGGATTTGAAAGAACATCCTATCTGGAACTTTTAGAAAAATTATATTAATATCAAAAGAAAATACTATAATAATTATAATTATATAAAGAAGTGAGATAATTGCAATATTTTATAAGTCATTACAATAAAGAATGTGAAATAACTTTCCCAGAAGATTTTATAATTTATGATACTACTCTAAGAGATGGAGAACAGACCCCCGGTGTTTGTTTCAGTTTTGAAGAAAAATTAGAAATTGCCCGTAAACTTGACCAATTTAAAATCAACCAAATTGAAGCAGGTTTTCCAATAGTTTCTGAAAGAGAAAGAGAAAGCGTAACTGCAATAGCAAAAGAAGGTTTGGATGCAGATATTCTAGCATTGACCAGAACAAAGCCAGAAGACATAGATGCTGCTCTAGACTGTGATGTAGATGGTATCATTACTTTTGTTGGAACTTCAGACATACATCTAGACCACAAAATGCACATTACACGCCAAGATGCAATCAATTTATGTGAAACTGCAGTTGATTATGCAAAAGACCACGGTTTATATGTTGCATTTTCAGCAGAAGACGCAACAAGAACAGATATTGAATTCTTGAAAAGAATCTATTCAAAAGCCCAGGAATGCGGTGCAGACAGAGTTCATATTGCTGATACCACAGGTGCTATCACCCCACAGGGAATTGATTACTTGGTCAGAGAACTTGTAAAAGATTTAAACATTAATATTGCTCTTCACTGCCACAATGATTTTGGTTTAGCGGTCATTAACTCAATTACCGGAGTGTTGGCTGGAGCAAAAGGTATCTCAACCACAGTCAATGGAATTGGTGAAAGAGCAGGAAATGCTTCACTTGAAGAGTTAATTATGGCTTTAAAAATATTATATGGAAAAGATTTGGGATTCAAAACCAAATACATTACCGAATTATCAAATATCGTATCTCAGGCAAGCGGATTACCAATTCCATACAACAAACCAGTTGTGGGAAACAATGTATTCAGACATGAATCCGGAATTCATGTTGATGCAGTAATTGAAGAGCCTTTATGCTATGAACCATATGTACCTGAATTGGTTGGCCAGAAAAGACAACTTGTTTTAGGAAAGCATTCAGGATGCAGAGCTGTTAGGGCTAAATTAAATGAATGTGAACTTGATGTTAGTGATGAACAACTTATTGAAATTGTAAGACAAGTTAAAAAATCCAGAGAAGAAGGAAAATACATCAACGATCAGGTGTTCAAGGACATAGTTAAAAAAACCAGCAAAAAAGAATAGGTCATGACTATGAATATTACTGAAAAAATCTTATCAAAAAAAGCTGGTCATGAAGTAACCCCAGGCGAAATAATAGAAATTCCAGTTGACCTCGCAATGTCTCATGACGGAACTTCACCGCCAGCAATAAAAACCTTTGAAAAAGTGGCAGATAAGGTATGGAATCCAGAAAAAATTGCAATAATTTTTGACCACAATGTTCCGGCAAATACAATTGGATCTGCAGAATTTCAAAAGGTCTGCCGAGAATTCATAAAAAAGCAGAAAATAAGTAAAAATTATATTCACGGAGAAGGAATATGCCACCAGGTAGTTCCGGAAATGGGATTGGTTGAACCTGGAAAAGTAATAGTTGGTGCTGATTCACATACTTGTACATATGGTGCTTTTGGAGCATTTTCCACAGGTATGGGTGCAACAGATTTAGCAATGGTCTGGGCTACTGGAAAAACATGGTTCATGGTTCCACAAGCCATTAAAATGGAAGTTACTGGAGAATTGAATCCTTACATTGCACCTAAAGATATAATTTTAAACATTATTGGTGAAATAGGAATTGCTGGTGCAACATATAAAACTGCAGAGTTTTGTGGCGACATCATTGAAAACATGGGTGTTGAAGGAAGAGCAACCATGTGTAATATGGCAATTGAAATGGGTGCAAAAAACGGAATAATGGAACCGAATAAAGAAGTGATTGATTACATATGCAAAAGAACTTCTAAAAAAGAAAGTGAACTCAATATCGTGAAATCAGACAAAGATGCTGTTTATGAAAAAGAAATGCATTTTGATGTGACTGACATGGAACCTCAAATCGCATGTCCAAATGATGTAGATAATGTATGCGACATTTCCAAAATTGAGGGAACAGCAATAGACCAATGTTTAATCGGTTCATGTACAAACGGCAGATTATCCGATTTGAAAGATGCATATGAAATCTTGAAAGACCAAAAAATTAACGATAATATTAGATTATTAATATTGCCAGCATCACGTGAAATATACAAACAAGCAATGAACCTAGGATATATTGAAGCATTTATTGATGCTGGAGCTATAATTTGTAATCCCGGATGTGGACCATGTCTTGGAGGACATATGGGAGTATTATCCGAAGGTGAAGTTTGTATATCCACAACAAATAGGAATTTCAAAGGAAGAATGGGGGATCCAAAATCTTCAGTCTACCTTTCAAATTCAAAAGTTGTAGCTGCTTCTGCAATTGAAGGAGTTATAACAAATCCAAAAGATTTGATGTGAATAAAATGCCAATGAATAAAAATGAAGCCAATAAGAGACTTATTGAAAAAATAAATACTGTTGAAGATTCATATCCAAAAAACTTTTCAAACACACAAAAAATACTATTGACAACCGATGGTTCAATAACAGCAATATTAGATGTATTATATGGAAAAATTACACTATCAACACTTGAACAACATTTTGAAGATGCAACAGAAGAAACTGCAAAATTAATTAATGCAGAAGCTGGGGATTTGATTAATTTTAGGGAAGTTATAATGCATAAAGATGATGAAAATCTAATCTATGCAATATCTTATATCCCACTAAAAAGATTGACTGATGAAATATGCTCTGACCTTGTTAGAGCAGATATACCAATCGGTAGAATTCTTAAAAATTACAATATCGAATCAAGAAGAGAAATTAACAACATATATATTGAAAAACCAAATAAAACACTACAGGAACTATTTAATACAACAGAAGATATGCTAGCAAGAGACTATGCAATCATACATAAAAATGAAATATTAATGTGGATTAAAGAAGTGTTCCCAGTAAGCAAATTTACTAACATATAGGTGGTATTGATGGGTGTAAAACTTAAAGATATAATCGAACCTAAAAAAATAGACTTCAAAGACCTTGAAGGCAGAGCCGTTTCCATAGATGCATTCAATACACTATATCAATTTTTATCAACGATAAGGCAAAGGGACGGGCAGCCATTATGCGATGAAAATGGAAATATAACCTCCCATTTAAGTGGAATTCTATATAGAAATTCATCAATGGTTGAAAAGGGAATAAAGCCAATTTATGTTTTTGATGGAAAAGCACCTGAACTTAAAAGTGACACCCAAACCAAAAGAAGAGAAATAAGGGATGAAGCTGAAAAAATTTATAAAGAAGCCCTAAAAAGTGGAGACACAGAAAAGGCACGAAAATATGCAATGAGATCTTCAAAATTATCCCCAGAAATTATTGAATCATCCAAAAGATTATTGACTTTAATGGGAATACCATATGTTGAAGCAAAAGGGGAAGGAGAAGCCCAAGCAGCATATCTTGTTGAAAAAGGTGATGCGTATGCTGTAGCTTCACAAGATTATGACTGTTTATTATTCGGAGCAAAAAGAGTTGTAAGAAATCTTGCAGTTAATTCAAACTTGGGAAATCTGGAATACTATGAGTTAAGACATGTATTGCACGAATTGAATATTACTCGTGAAGAGTTAATTGAAATGGGAATACTGATTGGAACCGATTTCTGTGATGGCCTAAAAGGAGTAGGTGCTAAAACTGCACTGAAGTTAGCTAAAAAAGATCAACTTCAGGAAAAACTAGATGAACTTCAAAAAGAAAGTTCACATGATTTGAATGAAGTAAAAGACATATTTTTAAACCATAATGTAAATACTGACTATAAAATCAAATGGAACAAGCCAGATAAAGAAGGACTTGTTGAATTTTTATGTTATGAACATGGATTTTCGGAAAGCCGTGTTGTAAAAGCTTCAGATAAGCTTAAAAATTTAAGTTCATCACAGGGAAGCCTTGACGCATGGTTTTAATAAGGAGGAAAATCCTCCCCAAATACTTTTTTTGCATAATTCATAGCCAACTTAACTTGAGTTTTATACTTTTTCATCATTGCATATTCAAAGTCCATCCTAGTTTCACACTTAGTAATTAGCCTAAGCAAATCCATATATCTCTCGATTGCCAAATCCATATCAAAATCGTATTTTTTCATTATTTCAGGAGTCAACTTTTCAATGCATGGAAACTCCAAAGTTTTGCAAACGGTATCTGTTGAAAAATAAGTCATTCTAATCAATGGTGAAACAGATGATACCAAAACATGATTTCCCGCAGGAATCAATGGAGGAACACCAGTTCGTTTATAGCGATCCATTGATGTCAATTTATCATAATGGCTTAAATCAAAGCAATGAAGTTCTGTATAAAAATCCGGCTCAAAATAGTTAATTAACTTTAAAATCCTTTGACCCAAATCCGATTCATAATATTCCTTTTTAATTGTGGACATATACTTTGTTTTATCAAAATTATAAAAATAAAACTGACCAGAGGACAAATCTTCTTGTTTGAGTTTTTTAATAAATTTTATAGAGGTTTTTCCCTCGTTTCCATGTACTCCACCTAAAAAAAGTTTAGTGGGACCTTTACCATTATCAATATATTTAAAAAAAGACATGAAAAATAAAAAATGGAAGGAATTATGTTCCTTCTTGCCAGTTCGCCATGTAAGCTTTTTGTTTATCTGTTAATGAGTCGATTTCAATGCCCATTGCTTGTAATTTTAAACTTGCAACATTGTAGTCAATTTCATCAGGTGCTTTGGTTACACCGACAGGCAAATCGTTTTCGAGAATGTGTTTTGCGGATAATGCTTGTACTGCAAAACTCATGTCCATGATTTCAGCAGGGTGTCCTTGTCCGCGTGCTGCTGATAAGTTTACTAAACGACCATCAGCTAAAAGATAAATTTTACGTCCGTCTTTGGTTGTGAATTCTTCGATACTTTCTCTTACTTCTTTAACTTCGGTTGAGATTGCTTCGAGGTCTGGTCTGTTGATTTCCACGTTGAAGTGTCCGGAGTTTGCAAGCATACATCCGTCTTTCATGTATTTGAAGTCGTCACCGCAGATGATATCAGCATTACCGGTTACAGTTATGATTAAGTCTGCTTGTTTTACTGCTTCGCGGATTGTCATTACTCTGTATCCGTCCATTCTTGCTTCTAATGCTCTGATTGGATCAACTTCTGTTACGATTACATCAGCACCTAAACCTGCTGCACGTAAAGCTAATCCTCTTCCACACCATCCGTATCCGCAGACTACGACGGTTTTTCCTGCAATTACCATGTTGGTGGTTCCCATTATTGCATCAAAACTTGATTGGCCAGTTCCGTAACGGTTATCGAATAAGTATTTGGTGTATGCATCGTTTACTGCGATTACTGGGAATTTTAATGCTCCGTCTGCATGCATTGCTTGTAATCTGTGCACACCAGTTGTGGTTTCTTCACATGCGCCTTTAATGTGGCTTAACAATTCTGTTCTTTCGTTGTGAAGTACCATAATCATGTCTGCTCCGTCATCGATGATTATGTCAGGTTTGTGATCAAGTACCATATTAATGGTTTGGTAATATTCTTCGTCGTCTTGTTCTCTCCAACCATAAACGTTTAAACCTAAATCTGCAGCTCCAGCCACAGCATCATCATGAGTGGATAATGGGTTGCATCCAGTCATTGCGACTTCAGCTCCACCAGCCATTAAAGTTAAACCTAAATTAATTGTTTTAGGTTCTAAATGTAAACATGATCCAATAGTAATTCCTTTGAAAGGTTGAGTTTCTAAATATTCTTCTTTAATGTGTTCTAAAACAGGCATGTGTTTTTGAACCCATTCAATTTTTCTGACACCCTCTGGTGCAAGAGACATATCCTTAACTTTACTCATAAAATATCTCCATATAATTTTTATACATTAATAAATGTGTATATCCTTTTAAATATATGTTACCATTAAATTAAAAAAATTGAAAAATTGAAAAAACAAGCAAAAATGTTGTAAAAAAGGAAAACTTTAAATGTAACATTGAACTAATATATGTATGTTATTTATGCCGGGGTGGCTCAGCTGGTTAGAGCGCACGGCTCATAGGGTATAAAAAGCAGTGCTCTGACTAATACCTGGGATACCGTGAGGCCACGGGTTCGAATCCCGTTCCCGGCATCTTAAATCCCAGGTATACATTTTTAAAAACTTTTTTTATTAATTTCAATTTAAAAACATATATTTTATATACTTATTTTAAAAAAAATATCCTTGTTAAGCTAATGAGGGTATGAAATGTTATATAATGAACTTGGAAAAAGCGGACTTAAAGTTTCAAGATTAGGTTTTGGAACTATGAGACTGCCGACAGTAAACTCCAATGCAGACATTGATGAAGTTGAAGCTACTAAAATGCTCAAATATGGAATAGAAAATGGAATCAACTTAATTGACACCGCATATCCTTACCACAGTAAGGAGCTGGACGGTAACGGTAACAGTGAAAAATTCATTGGTAAATTTTTAAAGGAAAACAGTTATAGGGATGAAATAATACTTTCCACAAAGTCTCCATCATGGCTGATGGAAGAAAAATCTGATTTTGATAAATATCTTGACATACAACTGGAAAAATTACAGACGGATTATATTGATATATACCTGCTTCATTCCTTGACTGAACCAGATTGGTTTAAGGTTAAAGATTTGGATGTTTTAGACTTTTTAGATGACTGTCTCAGCAGCGGTAAGGTAAAGCATGTAGGGTTCTCATCCCATATTGAAGTAGATTACCTAATTGAAATTTTAGACGAATATCCCAAATGGGAAGTTGTCCTAACCCAAATGAACTATCTGGATGAATATTACCAATCAGGAATTATGGGACTTGACTATCTAAAACAGATAAATGTTGGAAGCATGATTATGGAACCTCTTCGTGGAGGAAGACTGGTCAATAATATCCCGGCAGAAGTTCAAAAATTATGGGATATGGCAGAAGTTAAAAGAACCCCTGTAGAATGGGCTTTGCAATACTTATGGAACAGGGACGATGCTGATTGTGTTTTAAGTGGTATGACTAGCTTGGAGCAAGTTAAAGACAATATCAGAATTGCTTCAACAGAAGACATCATCAGTGAAAACGATCAGGAATTAATAAGAGAAGTTGCAAGAACATACAGGACATTTTTAGGAAACAGATGTACAAGATGCGGATACTGTATGCCTTGTCCACATGGTGTTGATATCATAAACTGCTTAACCGAATACAATATTGCACATATGATGAATGATCCAAAGGCCAGTGCAATGCAGTATTTCTCATTGATTGATGATGATTCAAGAGCAGACAGCTGCATTGACTGTAAGGAGTGTATTCCATTTTGTACTCAAATGTTAGATATTCCAAAAGAACTGCAAAAGGTATATGAGTACTTCGGCAGTGAATTTGATCATTTTTAAGGTGAAAATATGCCAACAAGATATATAGGTGACGGATACTGGGAAATAGCTTCACGTCAAATGAGTATTGTTACAAGAAGCGAACAGCAAAGATTCAAAGATGCTAAAATTTCTGTTATTGGCTGTGGAGGTATTGGAGGTCAAAGCATCGAAATGTTAGCGAGAATGGGTATTGGTGAACTTATTGTTGTTGATGAAGATGCATTTGACATTTCAAATCTTAACAGGCAAACATTAGCAAACTTATCTGAAGTCGGATTGGACAAAAGTGCAGTTGCAGCCGAAAAAGTTCGTTTAATAAACCCATACGTTAAGATTACAAGTTACAGTGAACATGTGGATGAAACTAATATTGATAAGATTATTTCAGATTCAGATATAGTTATTGATGCTCTGGACAATGTCTTAACAAGAGTAATCGTTTCAAGAAAAGCAAAAGAAAAAGGAATTCCATATATTCACGGCGCAATTCACGGAACATTAGGCCAATTAACAACATTTTTACCAGACGGCGAAAGAACTTATGAAGAAATGTTTAATTTGCCGTCAAAAGGAAAAGAGCTTACACCAGAAGTTTTGGATGAACTTTCAAATGTTACATCAGGAGTTCCGCCAGTCATTGGCCCAACACCAAATTTAATCGGATGCCTTCAAGGGATGGAAGCCTTTAAAATTATTACAGGAGTGGGGAAAGTTACTGCTGCACCGGAAATATTAACTTTTGACCTGTTGAATCTTAATTCATTTTCAATAGAAGAAATTTAAACATACCCCACATTTTCTTATTTTTTTACAATTAATTTTAAACAAAATAATAATATATAATTTTAATTCTAAACAAAAAATAGTATAATTGAAATAATCTTACAGATTATTATACTATAAAATATAAAATAATTAATATCTTTTCAAAAGATTTATATAACATAAAATGGAAAAATTTTTTTATATAGGAATATATTTTCCGATTAATAAAGTTTCGGAGTAGATTTAATGAGTGACATCAGTGAAGAAAAAATCCAACTAATAACAGAACAAATGAAAGAGGACAACATCAAATTTATTCGTTTACAATTCGTAGATATCAATGGAACAGTTAAAAATATTGTTATTCCATTTAATGGAGAAGATATGGCCGAATTATTCAATGAAGGAATGTTATTTGATGGTTCATCTATTGCCGGATTTGTAGGAATAAATGATAGTGATTTAGTCTTAAAACCAGATATTGATACATATTCAAGATTATCCTGGAGGCCTGAAGAATCCGCAACATGCAGATTTATCTGTGACGTATGGACTCCTGAGAAAAAACCGTTTGCAGGAGACCCTAGAGGAGTGCTTAAAAAATCATTATCCCATATTGCTGAAATGGGTTTAAAATACAACATAGGACCTGAACCAGAATTTTTCATTGTAGACATTGATGAAAACGGATATCCGATGCCATACGACCAAGCAGGATACTTTGATGTTGAGCCTTTAGACAAAGGACCTGACTTCAGAAGAGAGTTAACATTGAATTTGGAAGAGCTGGATTTTGAAGTTGAAGCATCCCACCACGAGGTAGCACCTGGTCAAAACGAAATTGCTTTCAAATTCAAAGACGCTTTGAAAACAGCAGATGCTGTAATTACATTCAAACAAGCAATAAAAGCTATCGTAGATAATATGGCTACATTTGACCAGATGGATTACAGAGTAACATTCATGCCTAAACCATTCTTTGGAGTGAGCGGTAGTGGAATGCACTGTCACCAATCCGTATTCAAAGGAGACAGAAACTTATTTTCAGACCCTAATTCAGAAACAGGCCTTTCAAAAGATGCAATGCATTTTATGGGAGGATTACTGAAACATGCCCCAGCAATTACTGCAATCACCAACCCAATCGTAAACTCATACAAACGTCTGGTACCTGGTTATGAAGCACCAGTATACAGAGCATATGGTTTTAAAAATAGATCAACATTAATAAGAATTCCTGCAGCTCGTGGAAAAGCTACACGTATTGAATACAGAGCTCCAGACCCAGCATGTAACCCATACCTCGCATTTGCAGTAATGCTAGAAGCAGGAGTGGACGGAATCGTTAATAAAATTGACCCTGGAGAACCTACTGAAATCAACATTTATGAATTAAATGAAGAGGAAAGAGAATCAATGGGAATTAAAGTATTGCCAACTAGTTTATGGGAAGCATACCATTCCCTTGAAGAAGACCCACTCATATTAAATGCTTTAGGAAGCCATGTAAGTGAAAAATTCCTAGAACTCAAATATAAAGAATGGGACGAATACAGAGTACAGGTATTCGGATATGAACAAAGAAAATATTTAGATATTTAAATCTAAATATTATTTTTATTTTTAAATATGATGATTTTTAACAAGTTAAAAATGATTATATTTGATTTTTATTTAGGAGCTACTTCATGTCAGAATCAGAACGCCGAATGATTGAAATTTTAAGAATTTTAAACAAACAGAACAAACCTACAGGCTCTAAATTAATAGCTGACGAATTAAAGGAAAAGGGTTTTAATTTAGGTGAACGTGCCGTAAGATACCACATGCAGATATTGGATGAAAAGGGCTATACTGAAAGAATGGGTTATTCTGGACGTCGCATTACAGATTTGGGGCGTGAAAAGCTAGAAAAAGGATTGGTTTATGATCAAGTAGATTTCATTTATTCAAAATTTGAAGAATTGATATATTTAACTGACTTCAACTATATGAACAAAAAAGGAAATGTTGTTGTCAATAGCTCAACCATATATAACGAAGAAAGCTACAATATACTCAAAGATATTATTGCAAGTGGCCTTTCTGTAAGCCCTTACGTCAATATAAATGAGGTCAAAAGTACAGGCAACATGGAACTAAAAACCATATGTGGAACAACAATTGATGGAATATTATTGAATGAAGGTATTGCATCCCAACCAGTATATGGAGGAATAGTTCAAATCGAAGATAATCATCCAATTTCATTCAATGAACTGATTTCCTATAAAAAAACTTCAGTAACGCCATTGGATGCATTCATAGCTCCAAAAATGACATCAGTATTGGATGTTATAAATGAAGGAAGCGGACATATTCCGGCAAACTTCAGATTGATACCAAGTGTTGCCAAAGAAAAAACAATGCAAATACTATCCAAACTAAAAAAGCTTGGTATAGGCGGAATACTTGCAATTTCTGATGATGGAGAAAACATTTTGGGATTGCCTGTCGATAAGGGAATGATGGGTATTGCAATAATAGGGGGAATAACTCCATTTTGTGCAATACAAGAATTAGGCTATGACATTGATATTAAAATAGGCGAACAGCTAGAAAACTTTGACAAATTAAAGCCTATCACCCACAATATAAACTATAATCTGAAAGGAATTTCTAAAAATAAAGAATCAAACATTCAGTTTATACTTTCAAAGTCATGGAACCTAATCCAACAGGTCGATTTGGATATTGAAAAGCAAAACGGAAATATAATAGCAAACATTTCTTATGTTAACAAGGACGATTTGGACGAAGCAATGAAAGTGATGGAAGAAAGTTATGAGAAAAACATGAAATACTTGAATCCACACTACCAAATCATATCCCACCCGGAAGATGACAAAAAAGTGGGAATTGCCACAGTATGCAGCTTAAGCATTGATGGACTATTAATCAAAAACGGAATCAAATCCACACCAAAATATGGAGGTTTACTTGAACTAACCGAACCGCCATTATTTATTGATTTAATTTCCTATACAGGTTCAACTATTGACCCTCACAAAATTTTCATTGCAAAGGATATGACTGCTATAACAACAGAAATGGGTCCTAAAAGAGTCCTTGCAAGTATAAAAGAAATACCTTATGTATCAAGAGACTACAGTGTTTACTTCCTCGACAAATTATCAACATTAGGATTTCCAATCTATAAAATAGGCAAACCTAGAGAATTGACATATAATGCAAAAGCAGAAAACTATAACTTTGGTGTTGTAACCGGAAGCGGCCTTAATACGATTGCAGCCATCAAAGAAAAAGGAATAAATATCGAAGTAAAAGCAGATACAAAATTATTACCGTTTGAAAATATGGATAGACTGTAGATTAAACTACAGTTACTTCCACAATTTCACCATCATCCTGAGGAGTATGGGTAAATTCAATCAAATCCTCCTTTATTTCAAGGACATCAATTTCAATTGTAGGATCAAGATGTGTCTGGTCAAGAGACATCAGCATTTTAAACCCCGGTTTTCCAAAATACTCTGAAAAATCCATATTCAATATTTCGCCTTCAGCAAAAATTCTATTATACGAAATTTCAAGATTATCATGAATTTTTACATTTTCTTTTAAGTAATTTACAGCTTCATCTACAGATAATGATAATTCTTTCATAGAATTCACCTCTTACTTATAGTTATATTTCATGATATATATAATTGTTCGTAAGATATAAAACAAAATTAAAAATTAATAAAAAAAAGAGTTATTTTAGAAATCAATTTCAATAATAACTTCTTTATCACCAGAAATATGATTCATTTCTAATAAATCATCATAAATCTCTTTAAAATCAATTTCAACAGCCTGGTTTAATATTTCACCATTTAATTGTAAATTAACTCTGAGTCCTTCGCCAGTTTCTTCATCCTCTTCAAGAACACTTAAAACTTCACCCGGAGCAAAAATACGATTGTAAGAAATTTCTAAAGTATCGCCTACTTTTACATTGTTTCTAACATATTCTATTGCATCATCAACACTCATTAAAAGCTCTTCTGCCATATAACCACCTTACAATCAAAAAATAAAAAAAGAGAGAAAGGAATTATAAATTCCTGTATTCTCTGATTGAAGTATATTCGTCGTCTAATTCTCCGTAAGTAGATAATTTTTCTTTGTTTGCTTCAGCATCTAAGTATAAATTACCTTTACCGTTAAGACCAATATCTCCAGTATATTTAATGTATTTACCTGGGAATACAACACCACTGTCTTCAGGGTCTTCTACGATACCTTCAAGAACAAATCCTTCAAGTAATCTTCCTAAGAATCCGTGAATAACGATGGTACCGTTTTTCATTTGTCCACCAGGCCAACGGTTTACATCACCGTCAATTTCAATAATACCTTTGGTCATGTGAATACCAGCTAAGATATCACAGTTACCTTTAACGTGGATTTTACCACCAGTTAAACATTCACCACATTGTTTACCAGCGTTACCGCCAACAACGATTTCTCCACCAGTCATACCTCTCCATTCACCAATGTAAGAAGCACCAGTGAATTCTTTGGTATTACCAGTGATTTCAAGGTAACCGCCAGACATTTCTCTTCCAGCGTGAGCAGCTGCATCACCATTAACGAGAATGGATCCGCCACTCATTTCAGCACCTACGTGAAGGTCGACACTGCTGTTACAGACAATGTCACCAGCACTCATTTTACAACCAATGTATTTAACTCTGTTTAAGTCCCCGTTAAGAATCATTTTAACATCAGCAGGTCCTTCAGCTTCACCTTCAACAGTGATGTCGAAGAAGTCTGTGATTGGGAATCTTGAGTTTCCAATAGGAACTTCATATTTTGCGAAATCAGCTTCAGTCCAGGAGTAAATTTCATCCGGAATTAATTCATCGAATTCTAAAGCGATTGAAGAAGTTTTTATTTGATCAAATGTAATTGTTTTCAAACTAAACACCCCATTTATTTTTCAACATCTACTCTAATTGGGTTAGATACATAATGGTCGTGTACTGGATAGTTTTCCCATTTTACTGAGTAGTATTGGGTGAAGAACGGCATGATATCGTCGATAACTTTTTGTTCTTGTGCTTCGTATCCTTTTACGTTAACCCAAATGTTTTGACTTTCTTTAACTTTAACAATTTCTTTGTCTTTTACTAAGATTTGACCATCTTTAATAGTGTAGTCAGCAACATTGAAACCTTTTTCGATTTCAGCATATTGTCTGGATGGATCAATATCATTAGGATTTATGTCATATACAGCAATATCTGCTCTGTAACCAGGAGTGAGTTCTCCTCTGTCTTCAAATCCGTAGATTTTAGCAGGTCCAGCTCTTGAGATAACTGCAATGTCGTAGAAATCGTATTCTCTGTCAAGAGTAGGTAAGGTTGTTCTTTTTTCTACCCATTTGTGAACTTCTCTGTTTTCAATCATTTCAGTTCTTCTTTGGTTACTCATTAACCAAGAGATGATTCTAGGATATCTAGTGAAAGGTCCAGCGTTAGGGTGGTCAGTGGTTAAACATACTTTCCATGGGTCGTCTATGTGTAAGAACAATTCAAGACCAATAGCCCATTGTAAAGAGTTAACAGGGCTTTTACCTGAGTAAATACATGGAATGATACCTGCTGCAGTTTCACATTCAATATCTTTGTTGGTCCATTTTAAACCAGATAATTTGAATAAGTCGTATTCCATTGGTGCGTCTGCAGTCATGGTAGTAGTTTCATCTAAAGTTACTTGACCTACATCACATGTAACATGGTCGTTTTTGTTAATGTATTTAGCAATTTCTTCTGCACCTGATGCAGCATCTCTCCAACTGTTTCCAGTGTATGCGTGGAATTGGAGGTGGCATAAGTGCATAATTTGATCCCTGATAGTTGCTTTAGAACTTTTCTTAATGTTTTTAACAGCATCCATAGTTTCAATGGTTGTTGGAACATTACCTGGGTGTCCTAAATCGTTAGGGTGAATGTGTATAGAGTGAGGTAAGTTTAACATTTCGTTAGCTTTAGCTAAAGCTTGGATAACTTCTTTGGAAGTTACATCGAAGTATGGTGCTTTATCGTTTACACCATGTACGTTCATACCCCATCCCCATGCTTCACTACCACATGGGTTTACGATTTTAATTCCGTAACCTTTTGAGATTTTTAACCATGCAGAAATAAATGCGGATAAGTCTTCAATATTATTTTCTTTTGCATATTCCATTACAAACCAGTTGTTACCGAATAATGGCATAGCTGGAATATCTATGTTAGGAATAGTTGCGATTTCTTCGTGAGTGTGTTTTGCTTCAAGAGGAGGCATAGCTGCTTCTACAACAGTACCGTAACCTAATCTTGAGTATCTGTAACCGGTTGCAGGACAACTTGGGATAGAGAAACCAGATTCGGATCTTAATACTTTAGTTTTTTGAGTAACACCTCTTCTGGAATCTTCAGGTCTGTATAATCTTCCAACTACTAATTTTGGACCTGCAACGTGAGCGTGAGGGTCAACACCTGCTGGCATGACTATTTTATCGGTAACGTCTAAGACTTTTGCATCGGAAGAAACTTCGTCTACAATAATTCCGTCTTTGAACATGACATCTTTTTTCTCCCCGTTAATTTCATTAGCTGGGTCGTAGACAATACCATTTTTAAGAATATATTCCATTATATCACCTTTAGAGTGCGTTTGGATTTGGCACATATTTTGGAGCTACGTTTGGCTCTTCTCTGAGTTTCATTACTCTTTCTTTCAATTCACGGACAATCCATTCGTCATCACGACAGGTTTCTGGTTTGTCGATAGCTTTTTTCATGAAAATAGGAACTCCATCCATACGATAACTGGTACCAGCACATTCTACACCGATGAATGAACCTGGTAATACAACATCTGCGAGTTCGGTAGATGGTCCCCAGTGAATATCGATTTGAATAACAGGAATGTTAGCTAAGTGTTGGTTTGCTCCATTAGGGAAGTGAGCACCAGGGTCAGCTGCAATAACCATGAAACAATCTGGTTCTTTCCTTACTAATAAATCGATAGTGTTGGTTTCTCCTAACATGTATCTAGGATATCCTCTACAGTAGTCAACACCGAAAGCGAAACCACATTCGAATGCCATGAAAATGTTGAAACCGTTTACGTTAAAGTGTCCTCTCATTGGAGTAAGACCCCATTTACTGTATTTGTTTAAGTCTTGAACCATTTTAATAGCAATATCGATGTTTCTTTGTTTGGATAATGTGTGAGTTAATCCTAAACCGAAGAATAAAACACCAAATTCAGCACTTTTCATTTCTTCAGCTAATTCGTAAATGTCTTCTTTAGGAATTCCAGAGATAACATCTTGGTATAATTCTTTTCCTCTTAATACAGCCCTAATAGCGTTGTAGAAACCGTAGTCACCGTTTTGTTCGAATCCAATCCATTTGTCAGAACATTTTGCAGTGTCTGAGAATTTTGGATCCATGGTGATAACAGTTCTGTCGAATCTTCCTCTTTGTCTGAAGTATCCACGACAGAATACAGCGTATCTTGCCATATGTCTTGGGTGAGAGTTCATTGCGTTACTTCCGGAGTAAGCAATTACGTCTGCTCTGTTTTGTACTTCTCCTAAAGTTTGGATAGGGTAACCTGCGTTTTGTACCGCTTGTAGGGAAGGACCGTGACAGATAGTTGCTTGGTTATCTAATACTGCACCAATATATTCACCTAAAGCTACTCCTTCTTTCATACATTCAGTTGAAGTTTCGGACCAACCGTAGAATACTGGTCTTACTGAGTTTGCAATGTATTCAGCAGCTTTATCTAAAGCAGTATCCCAATCTACTTCCATAAGTTCTCCATTTTCATCCCTAATCATTGGAACAAGTAATCTTTGGTCCATATCTTCCATGATTTTACTTGCACCGAGTCTGCATGCGTGTCTTACAGCAACTACATGATTGTCTTTTACTAAGTAATCTAAATCATCACAGTTACATCCACAAAATGCACAGGTACAATTTTCTACAATGTAATCGTAATCAGTTACAGGTGGTTCATAAGTCATGATCAATCAACTCCTCCCATTTACGTCCTTTGTAAACTGGTAATTCTCCTAATGATTCCATGTTTTCAACAGTGTCATCATCAGTTTCGTCAACATATTTTTTGTATACCCATCTCATTAAGTCTGCCATGAGTAATACTTTTCTGTCTGTTTTTTCAACAGTACATTTAATTCCTTTGTATGTAGGGTCAGAACAGCAGTAAGTGTCGTGACTTACAACAGTGTTAGCCCAAGGTCCTTTACAAATAAATACAGTACCTTCGTGAGGTGCGTCTCTTGATACAGCACAGTTTACAACAACTTCACCAAAGTCAGTTTTTACTAAAACGGTATCCCAGTTGTTTACACCTAATTTTGCCATATCTCTTGGATCCATATAACAGGTTCCTGAAGCATTTTTATATTCTTCTTTTAAAGTAGAACCTCTTTTCTTACATGCACCCTGATAGATGTCAGATCCAGTGTTTAACATACATTTGAGTACATCTGTATTTCCTTCACCTGTAATTTTTACATCAGGTACTACTGGTTTTTCTAAATAAGTATTAGCGTAATGCACAATTATTCCCCCTATTCTAACCATATAGCATTTACTGGGCAAAACATTTGACAGGTTCCACATAATTCACATTTATCTGGACTGAAAAGTTTAATAAACCCATTTTCTACCATGATAACTACTTCTTCAGTTTTAGCACCATTACCACCAGCATTTTCTGGGCTAATAGCTGCGTTAACAGGACAAGCAATTACACAAATTCCGCATCCTAAACAATTATCTTGATTTACTTTAAGTTCCATCGAATCACCTAGTCTTTAATTGCATTTAAAGCATCTGTCCAAGTTGCTGAATTGGTTGGAGTGTGATCAATATCAGTTCTTTTTACAGTTATTGCACCGTTAGGACATGCTTTTGCACATGCTTTACATTTGATACAGTAATCAGGTTGTGCAACAATGTGATCTAATCTTGAACCTGGACCAGTTGAAACTGGGAATGCTAATGCATTACATTTACAAATATCTACACAAGCACCACATGCTTGACATTTTTCTTGGTCAACTTCAATTGTACCTTCAAATGGTTTTTTAGCTTTAGCTGCATCAGTTGGGCAGACTCCTTCACACCATCCGCAGTAAACACAGAGTTCACTGTCAATGACTGAGTTACCTTTAACAACAGCTTTTGAAAGGTCAATATCGTATTCACCGTATGAACAAATTCTACATAATGCTTTGATAGCGTTAGTAGGACATGCTTTTTTACATACTAAACAGTAAACACATTTGTCGGTGTTGATTTCGATAGATTCTTTACCAGTTTCTTTATCAACAATAATTGCTTCTGCAGGACATAATTCTTCACATACACCACAGTAAATACAATCATCATCATTTACTTCAATTTCACCGGTTACTAAATCAGCACGGTCTGGTAATGTTCTGTCAATTACGATAGCATCACGTGGACATGCAATTTCACATCTTTTACAATAGACACATTCGTCATCGTCGATTTCTGAAAATGCGTTGTAGTGAGGATATGCTTCAATTTCTCTGATTGGTACTCCATCAATAGTTAATACTAATGCGTCAACAGGACATAATCCGCTACACATACCACATAATACACATTTGTCTTCATTAATACTAATTCTTTGAACATCAAATTCGTCATGGAAATTCTGTGCGATTTTTTCATGACCACTGAAGTAGACATTATTAGCTACTTGAACACGAGAGTCAATAGCAATCTCATTCAATGTAATTGCGCCAACAGGACAAGTAGACTCACAAATTCCACATCCGATACAGACATGATCTTTGAAAGATAAATTTCTTACTTCCTCCGCTGACCTTGTAATGTCAAAGTTATTGTCATTAACTTCTTTCAAATTTCTTATCATTATTAAATCTCCAAAATTTTAATTGAATCAGTTGGGCACTCATCTTTACATAGCTGACAACCACAACACAGTACGGAGTTTGTATGTGCTTTTAATGATTCTAATTTAATAGCTTTCATAGAACACACATTTACACATAAGCCGCAACCAATACAGGAATCTTCAATAATTGCTTCATAGTTCTTCTCTCGGCAAATATTCACAATTTTTCGACTCTGTTCTGGTTCATCAAATACCGCATTGGTCATTATTAAAAAATCCCTGGGAGTTAATTCAGTAATAGTTCTTGCAACATCAATTGAATTCCAGGACAAGTTCCTGCCGTTCAAATAATGTGATACAGTAGATCTATCAATGCCTAACTCATCAGCAATTGCCTGGTGACTTTCACCTGCTTCTTTTAATTTAACCGCAGCGAGATATTTCAGACCAGATGCAATATGCTTTGGCATTTGAACCACCATGTGTAATGATAACACATATGTTCATCTATATAAATATACTTGCCTACTAGATTAAAGTCGAAATACTTAAATATAACTGTGGGAATACTACACTTTTTAAAAATCAAATATTTATTAAATTAAATTAAAAATTATAAGACAAAATAAAAATAATTAATTTTTTAAAATCAAAAATAATAATCATTTATAAAATGAATAATTAAATTTAAAGTCAATAATTTTAAATAATTACTCATTTTTGAAAAAAATTAGTAATACTATAATATAATGAAAGTATTACAAAAATGGCAAAAACATGCTAATTTTTTTAGGTTTACCTAAAATGTGTAGTAACTACACATATCAATCTATTAATAATTTAAAAAATATAATAATATAATATTGAAAGGGGATTATGAAATGAAAATCGTGTCAATTGTGGGGAGAAAAAATACAGGTAAGACTTCGCTAACGGTGAAAGTTATCGAGGAACTTACAAATAGAGGATATAATGTTGCATCAGTAAAGCATTCACATCACTCTATAGAAATGGATAAGGAAAATACCGATACTTGGAAACATAAACAAGCAGGAGCAAATTTGGTTGTTGGTGTAGGGTCAACCACTTTTTTCAATTCAAGAAATGAACATGACTTGAATAGAATATTATATCTGCTTAAGCACTTTGATGATTTTGACTTTGTAATTATAGAAGGATATAAAGCATACAACTATCCGAAAATTGCTACTTCAAGTGATGTCGTTGACAAATACACAATCAAACAGGTGGATTCATTTACAATAACCGAAAAGGGAGTGAGTGAACTTGCTGATTTGATTGAAGAGAAAGGTCATGACATCGTCGACACATTATTTAAAAGAAACTGCGGATATAATGATGGCGAGTCAATAGCCAATGAAATCCGCAAAGGAAATATCAAAACTGATGAGTTAGATGATGTTGTCAGTTACCTGTCCATTGACGGCAAAGTAATTGGGCTGAACAGATTCGTAAGTGATTATTTCAAACAGGTAAACCTTGGAATCATCAACACATTGAACATTAAAGATTATGGCGTTGAAGACATAGGAAAAATAGAACTGGTAATAAACAATGAAAGTAAAATAAACAACAACCACCCAAACGGCGAAATTTTCATCAATCAAAAACCCCTGGAAATAAACGGATTTGTAATGGACATCATTTCAAATTCCATTAAAGGAATGATAAACTCCCTCAAGACAGATGAAGACATTGAAAAGATTACTGTTGAAATTAAAGGCATTGAAAACAGCGAACTTTATAATGCAGATATTGATTTGAAAATTAATGATAATAACTTGGACATCAATAAATTCACCTGCGGAATCCTTAAAGAAAGCGTTTTTGCTATGATTAGCACATTGAAAGTTGATGAAGAGATTAATGAAATAAAAATTGATGTGGAAGTATAATCATGAGCGAAAGAGTAGTAAAAGACAAATATGACAGGCCGATACTTTCACTAAGAATTACATTGACAAACAGATGCAATGTCAACTGCATCTACTGCCACCACGACGGCATGAGATCATCCAAAAATGAGATGACACCCGATGAAATTTATAAAATCTGTCAGATTGCAAAAAGAATTGGCGTCAGAAAGATTAGGCTTTCAGGTGGAGAGCCACTGATTAGAAAGGATATAGTTGAAATCGTGTCAAAAATCAACAGTATAGGATTTAATGACATTTCAATAACGACAAATGGAATATTGCTTGAAAAATATGCAAAAGACCTGAAAGAGGCAGGGCTTGATAGAGTAAACGTAAGTCTTGATACATTAAACCCTGAAACCTACGAATTCATAACAAAAAAAGACTATCTTGAAGCTGCCAAAAAAGGAATTTTGAAAAGTGTTGAAGTAGGGCTTTATCCAGTTAAAATCAATATGGTCATTATGAGAGACATTAACGAGCATGAAATAAAGGATATGTTCAACTTTTGTAAAGACAATAACATGGTTCTTCAATTGATAGAACTGATTGAAAGTGAAAACTGTGATGACGATAAATTCTCTGCCGAATACCATTATAAGTTAGATATGGTTGAGGAAAGATTATCTGATATAGCTGACGAAGTAAGAGAACGTGAATTTATGCAGGGTCGTCGTAAATATTACATTAACGGTGGAGAAATCGAGGTAGTTAAGCCTGTAGATAACTCTAAATTTTGTGCAAATTGCACCAGATTAAGAGTAACTCCTGATGGAAAAATTAAACCTTGCCTGCTTAGAAACGACAATCTTGTCGATATTATCACAGACATCAGAAACAATGAAAGTGATGAAAAATTAGAAGAAATCTTTTTGAAAGGTATAGACAAACGTGAACCTTTCAATACTGATTAAGTAACAAACTCTTTCATATGTGGTATCTTTTCCAATATTGCAATTATACTCCATGATATGAATAAAGTAAGAACAAACAGGAGTAAAGACCATAATTTGAAACGACCGTTAAATGAAGCGTAAATAACGCCATTAACCAAATATAAAACAATTAAATGGAAAAGATAAATACCATAACTACATTTTGCAAGAGAATGAACACAATTAATTAAAATATTTTTTAATTTATGAAATTTAAAAAAATGCAAATTTAATTTATGAAAATTTTTAAAAAGAATAAAAATCCCAATAGATTCCACAGCAGGAAAGATTGAATATCTATTCCATTCAACAATAACTTGAGAATTTGAATAAATAAAACTAAATAACATCGAAAGTGAAACTGATAAAAATATGCAACATAAAGCAAAATAAGGATTATTTAAAATTTTTCTATTAGTGATTCTTAAATAATATCCAGCAATAACAAAACCAATAGGGCTTGAGAGATAAATTAAATAATTAGGTAATTTATGCAAAGGATCGAAAAATAAAAATGAAGATAATATCCAAATAATCATAAAATATTCCAATTCATTTTGAGAAGCATTTAATACAAATAAATTATAAATAGGAATAGTCAAATAAACACCTAAAATCATCCAGAAATACCAATAATGAGTAAATATACCTTGGGACGTGAAAATAAAATTAATTATTTCAGTGAAACTATTAAATGGAGGTATATTAAAATACAAGAACTTATAACAACCTAAAAATAATATTAAAGAAACAACAGTCCAAAATATAAACGGTTTAATGATTCTTGGAATTTTTTTAATTAAGAAAGACTTGATATTCCATTTCCGAGATAATAATAAAGCACCCGTCAACATTAAAAATAAATCAACACCACATTTAAAAAAATTTATATCAAAATTGTATATCCACCAATTTAAAGATGGACCTAAATCAAATTGTGGAATAATAGATACGCAAGTAAAAGCAGAAACATGAATTACTAAAACAGATATTATAGCAAAAGACCGGATAAAATCAAAATAAACAATACGGTTATTATTCATAATTCTCAACAATTATTTTTAAAATTTAAAAAAAATAAGAAAAAATAAATAAAGCAAAATGCTTTATCTATAATTTTTTAGCTTTTGAGATGTGTTCAGTGAATGGGATTCTGTCGTCAGTGTCGAATCCAGGGATGTATCCGTAAACTTCTCTTACTTTGTTGTTTACAGTACTCCATACTTTGGATACAGGAATTTCACAAGGACAGACATCACTACATTGACCACAGTTGGTACATGCATCAACCATGTGAACCATACGGGTTAAGTGGAAGAATGGTGCTGCAGGAGTGTATCCACCAGGTACCCATTCAGGACCTTCAGCTTCAAGACAACAGTCTTCACAGAAACATAAAGGACATGCTTCACGGCAACCGTAACATTTCATACATTTGGAGAATTCTTCATCATATTTGTGGAATACATCAATGATGTCTCCAGTGGTGTCAGCAAAGTCAACTTCTTTTTTAGCGTTGGAAGCTTTGAGCATGAAGTTGTTGATGTTTTCTCTGATTTTGATACCTTTTTCGATTGGTTCAGCAACTTCAATTAAACCTGCGTCAATAACATCAGCTAAGATTTCAGAACCTTTGTCGGTGAATACTTCTACGAAAGTAGCTTTACCAGCTAATTCACCAATAACTCCCCAGTTACCTAATGCTAAGTCAGCATTGGATGGGATTTTTAAGCTACATCTTTGACAGTTTTCTCTTCTACCCATGCCGTCTTCTTCTAAGTCTTCGATACCGAATCCTTTTTCTTCTCCGTCAGCAGTTTCCATGATGAGTTTACCTTTAGAGATTTCTTCTTTAACAACATCTTTAGGATCTAATTCGTAAACTTCTTTGATCATGTTCATGGTTGGTACAGGTGGTAAGGTACCTCCACAGTTTACACCAATCATGATGATGTTATCTCCGATGATTTTTCCTCTTTTGATTAATTCTCTGATGGTCATTGCATCACATGGTTTACATGATACTGCAATTTTCATGTCTCTGCATCCGTCTAAGTATTTGTAAACGAATTTTGCTAAGTTTAAAGTACCACAGTGAATGGAACCAGCGGTTTTGAGAATGTCTTCAGGTTCGGTTACTAAACATGGTACTGCGTCATATAAATCATGACCTTCTTCTACTCCAACAACTGCATCGACTGTTCCGCTTTCTAATAAGTGTTTCATGATGGTAGTTACAACTCCACCATATTCTCCTTTAGCTTTGATGTCGTCGTTAGCAGAGTAAGCATAGTACATTTTTTCAATATTAGCGCTCATTTAAATCTACTCCCCATTTATTTTCCTACTTGTACAGTGGTAGTTGATATATCTTCAGCTTTTACTTCAGTATCAGTACCATATTTGTAGAGTTCGTTTTTAATTTCGACTTTTTCATCGAATTTTTCAACTTCAATAGCACAAGCTTTTAATTCAACCATTTTAGATTTAGGGTCGAAAGAATCAGAGTTAGTTAATACGTTTGCAGCACATTCAGCGAAGTGCATAGGAATGTTTACAATACCTTCTCTGATATCATCAGTTACACGTGCAGGAATAGCAATTTCTCCTCTTCTTGAGAATGCTCTTACAACTTCACCGTTGATGATTCCTCTTTCTTCTGCATCTTTAGTGTTGATTTCGATGAATCCAGTTTTAACTTCGTTAGATAAGGTTTCACATCTTCTGGTCATTGCAGCGTGATAGTGGAACAATACTCTAGTGGTAGTTAATAATAATGGATATTCTTCATCTACAGTTTCAACTGGTCCTTTGTGTTCTAATGCTTGGAAGACACCTAAACCATCAGGGTGTGCAAATTTGTCTTTGTGCATTAATGGTTGACATGGGTCGTCTTCAGATGGGCAAGGCCAGTGAAGTGCTTCAGGAGTGTCTAATCTTTCACGGTTCATACCAGCCATGATAGGAGCACATTCTCTGATTTCTTCGAAGATTTCTTCAGCAGATTCGTAGTGGAATAATTCTCTTGGAACACCCATTCTAACTGCGATTTCTTCCATGATTTTCCAGTCTACCCATGCGCCTTCAGGTGGTTCTTGAGCTTTGTGTAAGCATTGAACTCTTCTTTCACCACTGGTGAATGTACCTTCTTGTTCACCCCAACCTGCTGCAGGTAAAACAACATCAGCACATTGTGCGGTATCAGTTAAGAAACATTCTTGTACAACTAACATTTCTAAGTTTTCAAGTGCTGCTTTGGTGTGTGCAACATCTGCATCAGATAATACAGGGTCTTCCCCGTGGATGTATAATACTTTTAAGTCACCAGCGTGAGCTGCATTCATCATTTCAACTAAAGTTAAACCTGGTTTGGTAGGTAAGTTAACTTCATATCCGTATCCACTGTAGTAGTCATTGAACCATGCAGTAGTTTCTTCGTCTGCAACTTTTCTGTATCCAACGTAGTCAGAAGGTAATGCACCCATATCACAAGCACCTTGTACGTTGTTTTGTCCTCTTAATGGGTTTACACCAGTACCTTGTCTACCAATGTTACCGGTTAACATTGCTAAGTTAGCAGTGGACATAACGTTATCTGCACCGTGGGAGTGTTCAGTAATACCTAATGAGTATACGATAGCCGCTTTGTCAGCAGATGCGTATTCAACAGCTAAGTGTTCAATTACTTCAGGTTTGATACCGGTAATTTCAGAAGCCATATCTAAATCGTATTTTTGTACGACTTCTTTCATTTCTTCGTAACCTTTGGTTCTGTTTGCAATGAATTCATCATCTTGTAATCCTTTGTCGATGATTACTTTAATCATTGCGTTCATTAAAGCTACGTCAGTACCAGTTTCAAATTGTACGTATTCATCTGCGATTTTTGCAGTAGGAGTGAATCTTGGGTCTAATACAACTAATTTAGCACCGTTTTGTTTAGCTTGGATCATTTTACGACCAAACAATGGGTGTGCTTCCATGTTGTTGGAACCAATACAGAATATGTAGTCTGCTTCTTTAATACTGTCGAAACCGTTTGTCATAGCACCGGAACCGAATGTAGTAGCTAAACCAGCTACAGTAGGTCCGTGACAAATACGTGCACAGTGGTCTACGTTTTGAGTACCACAAGCTACTCTTGCTAATTTTTGAGTAATGTAAATGTTTTCGTTAGGTGAACGAGCACATGCGTAGAATCCAACTTTGTTTGGATCTTCATCTGAAACTTCTTTGAGTTTGTTAGCAACTAAATCTAAAGCTTCATCCCAGGAAGCTTCTCTGAATTCGCCATTTTCTTTTATTAACGGAGTAGTTAATCTGTCTTCTCTGTTAATAAATTGATATCCAAAGTTACCTTTTGGACATACTTTACCCTCGTTTACAGGGTGTCTTTTGAAAGGTTCTACCCCAATAATTTTGCCGTCTTTAACTACGAAATTAATACCACAACCGGTACCACAGTATGGGCAAATAGATGGGACATATTTAATCTCAACCATTTTATAATCTCCAAAATTTTTATATCAAATAAAAAATTTTTAAGAAGCAATAATGCTTCTTAAATAGTTTTCACACTTATTCTTTGAGATAAGTGTACCAGTATATACAAGCTACGAAGATAGCTCCACCAACTATGTTTCCTAAAGTTACAGGAATTAAGTTGTTCATAATCATTGTAGACCAAGTTACGCCTTTTGCACCTAAGAACATACCTAAAGGTATGAAGAACATGTTTGCAACACTGTGCTCAAATCCTATGGTAACGAAAGCCATAATTGGGAACCAGATACCTACGATTTTACCGATGATATCATCAGATGCGTTAGCTAACCATACAGCTAAACATACTAACCAGTTACAACCGATAGCTCTGATGAATGCTTGATCCCAAGCTAAACCTACTTTTGCAGTAGCTACAGCAGTTGCTTTAGTTGCAAATGCTGATTCAGCAGGGAAGAGACCGCCCATGTAAGCGAGTACAAATGCAACGAATAATGCACCAACAAAGTTGAATACCCAACTTAATACCCAGTTTTTAGCGAGACCGCCAACAGAAGCGGAACCGTCTAATACACCGAGGGCCATGAACATTACATTTCCGGTAAATAATTCAGATCCTGCGAGAACAACGATAATCAAACCTACAGGGAACACTGCACCGAATACGAATTTTTCTAAACCTACAGGTGCGCCTGCGGCTAACATTCCTGCACTAGCAATTTCAGCTAGTAATCCTCCGAATGCGATATAAGCTCCTGCTAAAAAGGAGAGTAAAATCACATTTACAATATTTGCTGAGTTTTTAGCTCCAGCAGTTGCAGATATTGCTTTTGCAGTATCTACTGGACTTTTAAAAGATGAACTCATAATCTCAACCTCTTTTTATCCCCTTATAAATTAATTTATACCATAATACATAGAATCTGCCAAACAGATTAATCCATTGTATTATGGTTATTATATATTGCATTCATATAATAAAAAGGCTTTGTCATTCGATGCCAAAAGAAATATTTAAATAATATTAAATGAAAAAATATAAAGTTAATGATAAATCATGATAGACTCTTTTTCATATCGATGAATTTTTTCTATATTTTAGGAATACCTAAATAAATGGTAATTAGAATTAATAAAAAAGACTTAAATTGAATTAAAAAATAAAATAAAGTAAATAAAAGAAACTAACATTATAAAAAATAATATTGTTCGAATAAATATGAACAAAATATAATGAAAAATATTACCATATATACTACATTATTTATAAAAAAATTCATAAATATCATTTATTTTTAAATAAAACCATAAAAAAGAATATTTAATAAAAAAATAAATGGATTTGTAAAAAAATAAAAAATAAATAAAAATTAATATTATAAAAGTAATAAAACGATTTAACAAACATCAAATAAGTATTTCAAGAACTTAGAAAAATAATTAATCATCATCAATTACTTCATAGTATGCTCCATCAGCACAGGATTTGCATACAATTTCACCATCAACAATTAAATGATATCCGTCAGCTACTCTATCGCCACAAAGAGAACAGAATTCACTTGTATGTAATTTTCCAGGCATTTGCGATTCATTAAATTTTATTTTAACTTTTTGTACTTCAAATAATTCTTCGGGAGGTGTGACATTAAACCTTTCAATCATGTCTTCACGAGTTTCTTTTTTCTTATTTTTTCTATTTGCATCAGCATCAATGATTCTTAAGGCTTCACCTGTATCCATATTATAAAAAGTTGCGGCAAATTTTCCATAATATGCTTGTTTAAGAGAGCGTTTGCCCATCGAACATTTAGTAACTGCCTGAACTGCATCCGCCATACATCGATCAATCTCTAAAATAACAATTAAATTTTTATGACGAGTATTTAATTCCATACCCATTAATTCCAAACCATACATTGCAAGTTTAGTACCAATGGCTATTCCACCACAAATCTCACCATGGAATTCACCAGCAATTTGTAACTGTTCTTCATAATCTTTTTGATTCATAAGTATCACACAAAAAATTGATTTTTACTTAATTATATATTTATTATTTAACATTTATTTTATATAGCACATAATCAATATTATAATATAACAGGAGTTATAATCATGAAAATTGAAGAGATTGATGCAATATCATTTAAGAAGAACAAAGCAAAAGAAGTTAAGGAGAATGTCGTTCAGGATGAAACCATTACCTTAACCATTAATAATGACATTAGCCGTAGCTTGTCCGCGATTGAAGATTCCCTAAAAGAATTTGCTGTCGGATATATGTTTAATGAGAATATGGTTGATTCATTGGATGCTATAAAAGACATTAAAATAGAAGGAAATCAAATCTATGCTGAAATTGATGATACACTACTTAAAACCAATGAAACCGTTTTATGTTCCGATTCTGCAGGAGGCTGGAGAAGCAAAATAAAAACCGTAAAAGAAGTGGAATCTGATTTTCAGGTATCTGTCCATGAACTGATTGATAGGATTGAAGAATTGAAGAACAATGCTGAAATCTGGCAGGCTACAGGCGGGACACATGTTGCAGGAATTGTATACAAAGACCAGTTTATTGTAAAAGAAGATGTTAGCCGTCATGTTGCAGTGGATAAGGTTATTGGATACGGCCTATTGCATGACTTTGACTTGTCAAACTCATATGTGATTTACAGCGGCAGAATGCCTGCAGATATGGTCATTAAAATGACACGTGTAGGAGTTCCCATTTTAGCGTCAAATGCTGCACCTGCAAACTCA
This sequence comes from Methanobrevibacter millerae, assembly GCF_001477655.1. Lineage (NCBI taxonomy): Archaea > Methanobacteriati > Methanobacteriota > Methanobacteria > Methanobacteriales > Methanobacteriaceae > Methanobrevibacter > Methanobrevibacter millerae. The sequence goes on from NZ_CP011266.1 coordinate 2,385,660, forward strand.
GGATATAACATTGCAAAAAAAGGAAATGTCACATTAGTAGGATTCCTACGTGGTGAAAGGTGTAATGTTTATAATAATCAAAATAGAGTAATTTTCGATTGAAATTACTCTAATACAGTATGTCTTGCTTTTAAATCACTTTCAGTTTGATGCATCTTTTCCATTAACTCAGAGACTATAGCATCCAAAAATACAAGGGTGGTTAATTCAAAAGCAGTTCCCAACGGAGTCAAAGAAGTATAGTTACCATAAATTTGACGTTTCATATAATTTTCATCATCAACTTCTTTTTTAGTCCTACCTTTAACCAGAAGACAGCAGTCAGCCAATTGACCTAAAGTTGATTCAGTGTATGATGTAACTGCTAAAACTTTTGAACCTCTTTTTTTAGCAATAGTTGCAGCAGAAACAATAGTATTTGTTTCACCAGATCCAGATATTGCTACAATACAATCATCCTCATAAATAGCTGGTGAAATAGTTTCTCCAACAACATATGCGCTTACTCCCAAATGCATTAATCTCATTGCAAATGCTTTAGCGGCAAGCCCAGACCTTCCAGCACCAGTTACAAAAACATTTTTTGATTCTATGATAATATTTTCAAATTTATCCAGTTCTTCTTCATCCAAAAATTCTTCAGCACTGACAATGTTTCCTATAATCGCTTTAATTGAACTTTTCATTAATTCCATCATATCATTCCTAAAAACACTAGATTAAATATATGAAAATACTTTAATATATAATTAATGAAACTTGAAAGCAAAGGACTGATTAGCTTAGAGATAAATGGTGAAATTTATGGTTATAAATTATATCAAAGTTTGGAGTCGTTAAACAGAACCCATTCACAGCGAAAATCTGCCAAGGAACTAAATATTTCACATACTGTTTTCAATAGAAGAATACTTAAAGCTGAATCAAAATTAGGAATTAAGTTAACTCAAAAGAAAGGCAATGGCAGTATCCTCACAAATGACGGATTGAGACTTTTGGAGGAATACCGCAAATACTTAATTCAAATTGCTGAACCGAACAACATCAATATTGCCGGAGGACACATCAGTTCAAGCCTTTTAGAAAGTATCGACTTGCCGTTCAACATTAACGTTTATAGCAGCAGTGACGAAGACGCATTCAAATTGGCAAAAAGAGGAGTGGTAGATTTATTGACATTGGATGACCCTTTAATTGCTTATGAACGTGACATAAACTTTATTCCAATAGCCTATGACTATCTTGTCCTGATTTCAAGTCCCGGTTCAAAAAAAATCACCAGCATCAAAGACCTTGACAATTTGGATTTTGTCAAAGTGGAAGGTTCTGCTCAAAGGCTTGCATGGAACAGTCTTGAACATTATGATTTGAATTACAATATCAAATATAGAGTTAATTCACAGTTTGATGCATTCAAATTAGTAAAGAATTCCAAAAACTTACATAGTTTCCTGAATGCAAGTTATTTTAATGGAAATGAAATATTAAAGTTTGATACTAGACATGTTATCAGTTTAGTTAAAGTTAACGATGATGACCCGAAAACTGATGATTTAATTAATTATTTATTGACTAAAGCTCAAAAAGATATCGAAAATCAGGGTTTTATACCCATGGATTAATACTTCTCACACGCTCTCACCAACATTATTTATACTCCAAAAACATAATGTATATTACACCTCATTTCTTAAATTGTAAATTTCATAAACTTGTGAAATTTTATAAAATATATAAATAATACTTAAAATAAAAATTACAAAAGGCGATAATTATGGTTAAAAACACAGATTTACTTGCAATTGGTCATGCGGCTCACGATTATATCATTAGAGTTCCTTCATTTCCAAAAGCCAACTTTTCATCCCCAATAACTGACATGAAAACTTTTAACGGTGGAGCAGCAGCAAATGTTGCTTGTGTTGGAGCTAATCTTGGATTGAACACTGCTTTAGTTTCAGCTGTTGGTGGGGATTTCAAGAAAACTGAATACTTCGAACATATGGAAAACTTAGGAATTGATACGGAATCATTGATAATAGTTCCTGGTGAAAAAACACCAACAGCATTTGTATTAACTGATGACAACTCTGATCAGATTAGTTATTTCTATTGGGGTGCTGCAAAGGAATTTGCTGAAAGCAAAGCACCAGCAAATGTTATTAAAAGTACTGAAGCTGTGCATTTAGCAACAGGTGACCCTGAATTCAATTGGAAATGTTCAGAAGAAGCTAAAAATGAAGATTTGCTTGTTTCATTTGACCCTGGTCAAGACCTTGGAATGTACGATACCAAAAAATTAAAAGATGTTATTGAAAACACAACAATACTTTTTGGAAATCATCATGAAATTGAAAGAATTTTAGATGCATTAGAAACTGATTTGACTGGTTTGAGAGAATTAGGTCCTAAAATAATTGTTAAAACATGTGGAGCTAACGGAAGTGAAATTTATTCCAGCGAAGACAAAGTAATAATTGATGCTATTGATGTTGATGTCGTCGACCCTACAGGTGCCGGAGACTCATATAGAGCAGGATTTTTATCAAGATTCCTGAATGGGGAATCATTAGAGGAATCTGCTAAATTCGCATCAGCAGTTTCATCATTTATCATCGAACATCAAGGATGTCAAACCAACATGCCTAGTTTTGATGATGCATTTGAAAGAATGAATGAGTTTTACTAAAACTCATCATCCACTTTTTTTGATAATTATGCACTATCGCCAAGTTAAGAGTATACTATCACCGAAAAATGGAATGAATCTTTATCGTGGCTGCTCTCACGGCTGCATTTATTGTGATTCAAGAAGTTCTGTTTATCAGATGAATCATGAATTTGAAGATATTGAAGTTAAGGAAAATGCTTTAGATTTGCTCAAAAAATCACTTAAAAACAAACGTCAAAAGGTTATGATTGGAACAGGTTCCATGGCAGATCCATACATGCCCATTGAAAAAGGACTTGAATACACCAGAAGCGCTTTAAAACTAATTTACAAATATGGCCATGGATTTACATGCATTACAAAATCAGATTTGATTTTAAGAGATATTGATTTGCTTAAAAAAATCAATGAAAATACTAAAGCAGTAGTTCAGATGACCCTGACAACATCCGATGAAGAGTTATGCAGAATTCTGGAGCCTAATGTCTGCACAACAAAAAGACGTGCGGAAGTCTTAAAAAGATTGAATGAAAACAATATCCCGACTGTCGTCTGGCTATGTCCCATTTTACCTTTCATTAATGATAATGAAAAAAACATTAATCAAATATTAGATTATTGTATTGAAAGCGATGTTAAGGGAATAATATGTTTTGAAATGGGCATGACCTTACGTGATGGAAACAGACAATATTTCTATAAAAAACTGGATGAAGATTTTCCGGGAGTGAAAGAAAAATATATTACTCATTTTAAAAGCAATTATCATATTCCCAGTCCAAATAATGCTAAATTAATGAAGATTTTTAATAAAAGAACTTCAGATGCTGGAATCATGAATAATGCAAGTGAAATTTTTAATTATCTATATGAATTTCCAGACAAAAATACGACAAAACAGTCAGTATTATTTTAAAACCTACTTTAAAATTATCAATTTATATGTATTTTGAATCAATCAATTTAAATATTATTAACACAAAAGAATTAATATCAAACAAAAATGATTATTGAATCAAATTATATTGAGTTAATTAAAAAATAATTGAGTGGTAGTATGACACAAATAAGTGATGCAAAAAAAGGTATTTTAACTGATGAAATGAAACATGTTGCAAAAATAGAAAATGTTTCAGAAGATTTTATCTTAAAATCAGTAGCTGAAGGAACTATTGTTATCCCAAGTAACGTTAACAGAGACATTGAAGCAGCAGGTATTGGTGCAGGACTTAGAACAAAAGTTAATGCAACAGTTGGAACTTCAACAGATATCGTGAACTTTGATGAAGAAGTTGAAAAAGCACAAATTGCAATCGACAACGGTGCAGACTGTTTAATGGAATTAAGTATTGGTGGAGACTTAGATGTAATAAGAAGAAGAGTGCTTGACATGTCCCCACTTCCAGTAGGATCAGTACCAGTATACCAGGCTGCAATCGAAACCATTAGAGAAGAAGGTTCCGTTGTATACATGGACGAAGACAAATTATTTAAAACTATTGAAAAACAAGCAAAAGACGGAATTGACTTCATGGCAGTCCACAGTAGTATCAACATTGAAACCTTAACAAGACTCAAAAGACAAGGCCGTGTAACCGGACTCGTTTCCAGAGGAGGATCATTCATGTCCGGATGGATTGTTGAAAATGAACAGGAAAATCCATTATACGAGAACTTCGATTATGTTTTAGAAATTGCAAAAGAACATGATGTTGTTCTTTCACTTGCAAACGGTATGAGAGCAGGATCAATTGCTGATTCAACAGACAGAGCACAAATACAAGAATTAATCATTTTAGGAGAATTAATCGACAGATCACGTGAAGCTGGAGTACAATGTATGATTGAAGGACCAGGACACATCCCAATCAATGAAATTCCAACAAACGTAATGATTCAAAAGAAAATGTGTTCAAACGCACCTTTCTACATGTTAGGACCTATTGTGTGTGATGTAGCACCAGGTTACGACCACATCGTATCCTCAATCGGAGCAGCATCATCTGCAAAAGCTGGAGCAGATTTCATATGTTATGTAACTCCTGCAGAACACTTGGCTTTACCTTCTCCGGAAGACGTGAAAGAAGGAGTTATAGCTACAAAAATTGGAGCTTACGCTGGAGACTTAGCTTCAGGACAAATTGATGGTTCACAAGATTTAGCAATGGCCGAAGCAAGAAAAAGATTAGATTGGGAAGCACAATATGAATGCGCAATGTTCCCAGCAGCTGCACGTGCAAAAAGAGATGAAAGACCTCCTGAAGAAGAAGACACATGTACCATGTGTGGAAATTACTGTGCAGTAAAAATCGTTAACGAATGGTTAGATCAATCTGACTCTGACTTAATCAAATAGATTTATCAATCTATTTTTTCTTTTTATTTTTATATATTTTAAATTATATATCACCATATGAGAACTTATTTTTGCAAGGTGATATGATGGGCGAAAGTGAAGAAGTATTGCTTGAAAAAATCAGAACTCTTGAAGATGAAAATAAAATTCTGAAAGAGGAAAATACTGAAAGCACTAAAAAATTAAGAAACCTAGAAACAAAAGAATTAAAGCAGAATGTCAGCAATCGTCAACTGGAAGGAAAAATTAAAGAATTGAAAGGAGAAATCAAATCCTTTAAAAAAACACCATTGATTCTTGCTACAATAACCGAAGTCTTTGATGACAATAGAGTAGGAATCAGAGGCCATGTCGGCCATGACTTTGTTGTGACATATCCAGGCTCAATTGATAAAGACAAAGTCATTGCCGGAGCAAGAGTTTCCCTAAATCAGGATAGTTTAGCAGTTGTTGAAGTATTGCCTTCCAAAAAAGAAGCGGACATAATGGCAATGGAAATTGAAGAAAAACCTGACATTAACTATAATGATATTGGAGGGCTTGAAAATGCGATTGTTGAAATAAAGGAAACCGTAGAACTTCCAATAAAAAAACCTGAACTTTTTGAAGAAATCGGAATCGACCCACCAAAAGGAATACTTTTATACGGCCCTCCGGGAACCGGTAAAACATTACTTGCAAAGGCAGTGGCAAACCAGACAAATGCAACATTCATAAAACTTGTGGCATCAGAATTTGTCAATAAATTCCTTGGAGAAGGAGCAAGATACGTCAGACAGGTATTTGAACTTGCAAAGGAAAAATCACCAGCAATCATATTCATTGATGAAATTGATGCAATAGGAACAAAAAGAACCCATGGAACACAGGGTGCTGACAGAGAAGTTCAAAGAACATTAATGCAATTGCTTTCAGAACTGGATGGATTCGAATCCCGAGGAAATGTTGGAATAATAGCTGCAACAAACAGACCGGACATACTGGATGATGCATTGATAAGACCCGGAAGGTTTGACAGGACTATTGAAGTCCCGCTTCCAAACAAAAATGGAAGAATAAACATTCTTAAAATTCATACAGAAAAAATGAAAATCGATGAAAACATAGATTTTGAGTCAATAAGTGAGTTAACGGAAGGTTTTTCAGGAGCAGATTTGAAAGCAGCATGTACAGAAGCCGGAATGTTTGCAATAAGAAATGAACGTAAAAAAGTTATCTCAAAGGATTTCATGGATGCTATTGATAAAATTATAAATCAAATTTAACTAATATTATTTATATAATAAAAACAAAAATTATGATAGTATAACTTATTTTATGATAATTTTTTTATTGAATAACGGTGAATTAGATGACACATTGGATTGAAAATATAGCTAATGAATTAAGTAAAAGGGATGTTGAAGAACATGTTATAGCTAGTGGAACTTCAATATCCGGTTCAATACACATTGGAAACTCTTGTGACATATTTATAGCAAATGCAATAGGCAAGAAATTAAGAGAAAAAGGTAAAAAAGCAAAAACCATATGGATTGCAGATGACCACGACCCTTTAAGAAAAGTACCCTATCCACTTCCTGAAGATTATGACAAATACCTGGGAATGCCATACTCAACAATTCCATGTCCTGACGGATGCTGTGACAACTTCGTAGAACACTTTGAAAAACCATTATTAAATGTTATTGAAGATTACGGTATAGAAATGGAAACTAAATCAGGATTTGAAATGTACAAAAGTGGAGTTTACAATGATTACATAAGAACCGCATTCGAAAATGTTGAAAGAATTAAAGAAATCTTCAACGAATACAGAAGAGAACCTTTAGGAGATGACTGGTTACCATACAACCCAATCTGTGATGAATGTGGTCGTGTCAATACAACTTATGCTTATGATTATGATGGAGATACCGTTAAATACAGATGTGACTGTGGCCATGAAGGTGAAATGGACATCAAATCTGGAAACGGTAAATTAACCTGGAGAGTTGAATGGGCGGCAAGATGGAAAATATTCGGAACCACCTGCGAACCATTCGGTAAAGACCATGCTGCAAGCGGTGGATCATACGATGTAAGTAGCGTCATTTCAGAAGAAATCTTTAACTACCCTGCACCTTATCCAGTTCCATATGAATGGATTACTCTTGATGGTGAAGCAATGAGTAAATCCCATGGAGTATTCTTTGCACCTGAAGAATGGTTGAAAATTGGTCCTGCTGAAAGTCTTAACTACTACCTATTCAGATCAAAACCAATGAAAGCTAAAGACTTCTCACCAAAAATGCCATTTTTAGATTTCATTGATCAATTTGATAAAGTTGAAAAGGTTTTCTATGATGAAGAAGAAGCTCCATCTGAAAAAGAGGATAAGAAATTCAGAGAAATTTATGAAATCGCTCAAATCAATGTTGGTGAGCCACTTCCATTCAGACCACCATTCAGATTCCTAGTAAATGCATATCAAATTGCAGGCGATGATTTGGAAAAGATATTTGGAATCCTAAAAAGAAATTCACAGTTATCCAAAAGCTTTGAAGATAAGGAATTTAGTGATTTAACCGAAACTGAATTGGCACAATACAGACAACGTGTCGATAATGTAAAATACTGGTTAGATACCTATGCACCAAAATTCGTTAAATTCCAGGTTCAGGAAAAAAGCGTTCCTAAATTACCATTGACTGAAGAACAAGATCAGTTCTTAGCAGATTTGGCAACATTAATTGAAACAAGAGAATTCAGTGATGCAGCTGAATTGCATGATGCAATGTATGAAATATTAGAAATACAAGAGTTAAAACCACAAAAAGGTTTCCAAGCAATATATAAAATGATTCTTGGTCAAAAACAAGGCCCTAGGGCAGCATCATTCTTGTTATCCCTAGACAAAGATTTTGTTGTTAAAAGATTACGTAAAGAAGCTTAAATCAAGTTTAGCATTGAACCTTACGATATTTATACTATGAGGTTCAATCTATTAATATGTCAATAGAAGGATATGATGTAAGAGACTCACCAAAGCTTAAGCGATTTTGTCTAGAGCGAAATTTAGGGGACCATACCGTACGTAAATATTATGTTAATTTAAAAAGATATGTTAATTTTTGCAATAAAACATTAGAAGAGTTACTCGAGGAAGCAGATGAAGAAGAAGATAGAGTTACTCGCCAAGGAAGAAGGAAAATTCGGGAAAGACTAATAGATTTTCGGGTTTATCTCAAAGAAAATTATGCTACAAATACTGTTTTAACTAATATGACATGTGTTACAACATTCTACAAACATTTTGACATAACTATTCCTGAATTACCTCGAATGGTTTATAACGAATCTCCCAACAGTTCTATCGAATTTAAAGACCTTCCCACTATTGATGACATTAAAACAGCAATTGAAAATTCAAAAAATCCTAAACACAAAGCACTTTATCTTTTTATGGCATGTAACGGAACTTCACGTAATGAAATATCAAAATTCAAGTACTCACAATTTCTTTCAGCAATACAAGAATATTTCCCTGATGTTGAAACACCTCAAGATATTGTTAATGCATTAGATGGAAAATGCGACGAACTAGACATTATTCCCATTTTTAAAATGTATCGAGAAAAAACAAGATATCATTATTATACAGCAATCAGCCCAGAATGTGTGCAATTTTGCATAAATTACATTAAACAACAAGGATTGGGATTAAAAGAAGATACTCCCTTTTTCCAATTATCCGCAGATGGAGTATCTGGAGCATTTAAATTAATGAACAATAAAATGAAATGGGGAAAAAAAGGTTCTATCGACTTTTTTTCACCACACAGAATAAGAAAATTCAATGCCAGTGCCATAGAAGATACAGATTTTGCTAACTATATTCAAGGAAGAAAACCAAACAAAATAAGAGAGACATACTTTAAAAAAGACATTGAAAATGTCCGTGAAGAATATAAAAAACATATGCACAAATTCAACATTTATGCCCACTATGACGTAATGATTAATAGCGAAGCCTACAAAAAGATGAAAAAACAAATTGAAGACGAACGAAGAAAACATGAAGATGAAAACAAAAAATTAAGAAAAGAATACGAACACAAAATAAATCAATTAGAACTTCAAAATTCATTATTATCTGGGCAAATTAATAATATTGAAACACAAATGATTGGTTTAGTAAGAGCAAATGAATATAGGGCATTTATAAAATATGTTAGAGAAGATGATTTTGCAAAAGAACATGGTTTGATGGATTATGCTATTGATATATATGAATCCAGAATATCAAACGATGAAAATTTTCATCCGAGTATAGAAGACATGGATATTATTATTAATCAAGCATATAACCGAAAAATAAATGATAATAGGTTAAATGCAAAATTATTAAGTCAGACCAGCCAAGATTATGGGGAAATTTATAGTTATATTGAATCTAAAGCTAACGAGTATCTCGATAGAAGAGGATTTGAGTTAATCCCAGCATTAAGACAAGTATTAAATAATAGATTAAAGGAATATGCATTAGAAATTGATGAAAATATGGCAGTTAGAGATAATTGGGAAGATTTAATAGATGATAGGAGAATATCCCGTATTGTTGCAGAAGTTACCAAATCAATAATGTAGTTTATATTAAATAATGGAGGATAATCTGAAATATAACGTCCATAATTCTCCATTTAATTAGAACCAAAAGCAATATTCATTAACCATTCCAATTATATCATTACTTTTCATTACTAACCCAAAAGTTAAGTGAAGATGTTTTTGCTTGGAGTTTTTGAATTCTAAGGAAGTATTAACGATTACTCCAACGATTTAGGACTTTGACTTGTTATCTTTCAAGAAATATGCTAGATGAAGTGAAAAAATAGTGATTAGAACCATAGCTATTGAATAATTAAAAAGATGATTAATTAAACTGATACTTTATTTGTTTCTATTTAATTTTATAAGGTCGTGGTTTTATTTAATTGATTATTAAATTAATTGGTGGAAATACTTTCGCTTTAAAAAAGAAATAAAAAAGGATTTAAATCAATTCAGAAAAAATCCCTTTTTAAATTATTTTATACTGTATTGTTTGATAAATCTTCTACTGTATTGTCAGGAGTAAAATCATTATTCTCTATTGGAGCTACAGTATCATCAATACTTGGGCTGGAATCTCTTAATCCTGTTTCTTCACAATGACATAGTGCTGTTTCTGCTAACGGATGTGTAATCTCATTTGCAGGTATCCATTTACCACACTCTGCACATGGACAATATTTATCAGGCAATACTTCATCTATTTCCTGGGATACACCGCATTCATCTGTTATAAAATGTGTAATAACACTATGTACAGTACCATCAGAATCAAAACCAGGATAAACAGATAAAATATAATCTAAATGGGGTGAACTATCTGCTCCATATGTATAATGTTCTAACATTCCCATTATTGTATTAGCAACGAAATATTCAGAAACATGTTCTAAACTATCATCAAGATTATCTATGTGATTTATTATTGGATTGTTTTCAATAGGTTTAATATCTTTATTAGTATCTCCAATAATACTATTTGAACCTGTATTATCCACATCAGAATTATTAGCAGGGTTATAATGTGTCATTACGGAAAATACACCTGAACAAACACAAACAAGCAATATTAAACCAATAATTACTTTTTTAATCATTTTATTATCACCATCATCTTTTTTTATCTTTCAGTAAACATCAATACTTTAAATATTTTTCCCCCATAATGTAAAGTATAAAATATTTTACAAATACATATTAATTTTTCATCATATATAAATTATACAGTTAAACAATTAAAATCATCATAATTAAACAATTTAAATCAATTAGATATAAAACCACCAAAAACATATAAAAAAATTTAAAAAATAAAAAAATATATTTATAACCAAGTTATGCTGACATATGTAATTATTGAATTAGATAAAAATAATATTTTTTGACAAAATCTGTTCTATTGCAACATAAATTCCCATCATAACCTAACAAACAATAAGTTTTGAATTATATGGTGCAAGAAATTTAGTGCCATTAAATAACACCCAAAACCCCATAATAATTTAAGATGCTCTTTTATTTTATTATTAAAATAATCAAATTATAGAACAGAAAAAATTAAAGGAAAATAGCAAAAAATAATTAATATGAACACTGTAATACCAGAAATAAAAGAACACATGAGGAGACAAATTAAAGTAAAAAAGTAGGTTGCTGAAAGAAAATATTATCGATAAAACATGAAAAACACTATCTTAATTTAGTAATGATGAAATTAAGAGATGTTCCGGATCTTCGAATTAAATTGTTTCGCAAGTGCGAATAAGGCGAAAGATCGTCATATTCGATAAAACACAAAATGAAGCTATAACATTCATTCTTATTTTTACCTTATTTCGCTGTCCTACTGTCCACAATCAAAAAACCACATAAACAGGCAATTAGGCAGGCAGTTCCGGCCACAATCAATAAAAAAACACATAAAAATATATGAAAAGAAGGTATCTATAAAGTTATCTTTTTGATTTTTACTCTTTTTATGCTAATTTTATAGAAATGGCCAACTTATCTGATACAAAATTTTATTAAGAAAATAGAATAATAATTATTAATAAAGTGTATATGGTGCAATTATGAAGTGTCCAAAATGTAAAGAAGAAATTGAGGATAATTCAATGTATTGTCCGAATTGTGGTGATAAATTAAACCTAAACAATACAATGTATTGTCCGAATTGTGGTGAATTGACAGAATCTGATAAAAAGTTCTGTAGCAATTGTGGATATAATTTCGTGAATATTTCTCCTCGTACTCCAGCATTTATTTTTGGAATGATTGGTTCAGGAATTGGGCTGTTAATAGCTCTCATTCTCACAGTAACCACATTTGCTTATGGAGTTTTTCAAATAGGCATGATTGGTGGATATTTTTATTGTATATAGCTCCGATTATTGGATTAATAAGTACATGGCATCTTCAAAAAGACCGTCAGCTTGGTGCAATTGGAATGATTATATCAGCTGTTTTATTTTTCTTATACATACTTATAGGCTGGTTATCCTGTTTCTTTGTAGGTTTAGGTGCTTTATTGGTATTATTAAAAAAATAAACTCTTTTTCTTTTTATTTTCTTTTAATTAGATATATGTAGTGTTTTAAGTTATTTTCTTTCAAGTTACGTCTCCAATGATTGTTATCTATTATTGGGTTTTTAGAATTGGGCAGTGATTTTTATAAAAAGATAAATAGAAATATAAATTGGTGATATAATGGATGTAGATAAATTATGCGAGAATTTTGAGATTATAAATTTTACGAACACATATATTAATCGCTGTAAAAAATTTAAAGATTACAATTCCCTTGATGAATATGTAAAAGACATAATTATTTGTTTAATGGATATTTTTCCATATTATGATTTAGAAATGTCAAAAGAAGATGTAAAGGTGGAAATAAAAGATATTGAACACTCATTTAATGTTGAAATACCTGCATATGATTATGCAATTGATTTAGGGTATGGTTGTGGTTAATTTTATTTAATTATTCCAGCCTTTAACAATGCCTGATACTCCCTACCAATCATCCCGCGCAAAGTATCAGAAATAGTAGAATCAAACAATACAAAATTAATTTCTTCAAGTTTTTGGACGTCTTCAGATGATACACGGAATGTTAATCTTCTATCTTTCATATTAATGATTTAGAATTCTAATGTTTAAAAGAAAAAAATAAGAAGTTGTTAATAAAACAACTCATACAAAATGCTCAATAAACTTCTGAAGCACATCGGCCGGGTCTTCAATACCATAAACTTTTTTGATAAATGCTTCTTGGTCTAATTTGCCAACATCACAATTAGTGCTAGTACAAATAAACAACTGTTCATAAGCCATTGCACTAGGCTGTTTATCATCATGCCATGGGCAGATGTAATGGTCATATGGCTTATGCTTGTTATTGTAATGATTAACTAGATATTTATCATCCAGTAGTTCGGCGGCCAATTCGCGCATATCTATTGTATGTAATTCATTTGAAATGAATTTTCCATCATTTAACTCTAGCTTTTGCGGATATTCAAAGTAAAATTCATCTTCTTTCAAGATATCCAAACAATCAGATTCACTGAGTTTTTCCTTTAAATCTGCATAGAAGTTTTTGTAACTGCCTTCACCACTATCTATTGTTGCATGTTTGCCGGCAGACATTATTGGAAATATAAATTTTCCTCCTTCCTGGTTAACTGGATTACTTCCTATTGCACTCTTTGCAATTTTGTAATAGTTTCCATTATGAAGTTTTACCCAAGCTTCTAAATTCTTTTTTTATTAAAATTTCATCATCGGAACTGACTATCTGATAATCAAGTTTTTTAAATATTTCTAAAGCCAAATCCTCTTCATCCAAAGATGCATAAGATGCACTGAATTCCAAATCAATTGCTATTTTTTCCAGTTGCTTGATTAGTTTATATGACAATTCTTCACGATTTTTTAAAGAATTAATGAATAAACTATTAATTTCAATAGAATCAGCATCATAAACTTTAAAGCTGGCACATCCAACAGTAGATGTGTAGTTAACTAACAGTAGAACTACCTGAGGTTCATCCAAAACACATCCGAAAGATCTGCAAAAATCAATGAATCTTTCATCCATCTCATCGGTTACAATAATTTCCATCATTAACCTCCGTAGTGTTTCCTACCTTTGCAAGTTCTTCATCCCAGATTTCAGAATTATTGCATGTGAATTTTAAAAATAAGTCTCTGCAACGAATATCATCCAAAACAACAATTTCAACATCATTTATTTTAAGAAAATTTTCTGCTCCCATAAGTGTAGTGTTTTCACCAATGACAACTTTCGGAATATTATATAATATTATTGCACCGGAACACATCGGACAGGGAGAAAGAGTTGTGTACAATGTACATTTTCTGTAATCTTCATAATTTAAACGGCCTGCATTTTCAATAGCATCCATTTCAGCATGCAAAATTACAGAATCATTTTGAATTAGTCTATTGTGACCTTGTGAAATCACTTCACCATCTTTAACAAGGACAGAACCTATTGGAAGACCGCCCTCTTCTAAAGATTTTTGAGCTTCCATAATAGCTAATTCCATAAAATAAGCATCATCTTTCATAAAAAAAATAAATTATAGATGATTATTTAATAATCATCTTATTTGAATCTGTTAAACAATCCGCCTTTGTTAGATTGTTTTTCAGCATCTTCTTTAAGTTTATCAATTTGGTGTCTTAAATCTGAGATAGTTTTTTGAGATTCATTGGATAACTTATCATAATTACTTTGTTTGATTTTCAAATCAGATTTAAGTGAGACAATTTCCTCTTTTAATTTGTCAATAGATTTTTTAGATTGCTCATCCACTTCTTCTTTATAATTACCCATTTCAATGAGTTTATTCCTTAAATCATCAATTTCGGATTTAAGTTCTTCATTTTGTTTTTTAGAATCTTCCAATTCCTCATTAGAAGTTTTTAAATTATCTCTTAATTTTTGATTTGTATCTTCCAAATCTTCAACATTTGATGCTTTTAAAGTACTGATTTGGTCTTTTAAAGATTTGATTTTTTCTTCGTACTCTTCTTTAATTGTATCTAATTCAGATTGTAATCTGTCAGTTCTTGCTTTATTAACTGCACTATCTGCACCTAATTCACCAATACGATTACTTAAATCTTCATTAATGTCAAGCTGATTATAATATTTTCTTGAAGTTTTATCCAAAGCACTCGTCAATTCATTTTTAAGAGATTTTAATTTAGAGTTTTCCTTTTTAAGATCAGGAATAATAGTATTAGTCAAGTAATTTAATTCATTTGATTGATTTTGTAATTTGGATTCTTTTTCTTTTAAATCTTTTTTCAATTTAGAAATTTCAGAATCATCTTTTTTAACTACAGGTTCCTCTTCAACCGCATCAGCAACTTCATCAACAGTCTCTTCCTCAACAGGTTTTTCCACCTTAGGTTCAACTTCAGGTTTTTCCTCAACAGGTTTTTCCACCTTAGGTTCAACTTCAGGTTTTTCCTCAACAGGTTTTTCCACCTTAGGTTCAACTTCAGGTTTTTCCTCAACAGGTTTTTCGACCTTAGGTTCAACTTTAGGTTTTTGTTTAATACTTTCTTTTTTTACATCAACAGTAGTTGAAGAGTCAGCTTTAGACTTATTACCTAATTTAGTAAAATCTAATTTTATTTTATTTCCATATAATTTATTTACAGGTTCTTCAGACATTTTTTATCACCACTTAAAGCAATGAAAAATAATTTAAATTCGACAGTCTATGTAAAATAAAAGTTTCTTTTTTAATATATTTAAATTTTTATCAAATTGATAATTTTAATATAAATACAGTTCATTTTTTCACAAATATGCATCTCCCCAAATTTAATATAGTTCGAAATATACATATAATAACTAACTAATTTTTAAAAAAACCACGGCGATATTATGGATTATTTTGATAGATTAGAAGCTGAAACTCACAAATTATACAAGATAGCTAATGAGGCTCGCTCTAAAGGACTGGATGTTGAAACAAAAACAGAAGTTCCTTTAGCAAAGGATTTAGCTGAACGGGTAGAAGGGCTTGTAGGTCCTGAAGGAGTAGCTAAACGTATAAAAGAATTAGAAAAAGATATGTCAAGAGAAGAAGTTGCTTTTGAAATAGCAGCAGAAATTGCATCTGCAAAATTTGAATTGACTGGAGAAAAGGCAGATTACGATGAAGAGCAAAGATGCGATCAGGGATTAAGAACAGCTCTTGCAATATTGACTGAAGGGGTAGTGGCTGCACCGCTCGAAGGTATTTCACAAGTCAAAATCAAAAATAATTTCGATTCAACAAAATATATTGCCGTATACTTCGCAGGACCTATCAGAAGCGCTGGAGGTACTGCTGCAGCACTTGCCGTATTGCTTGGAGATAAAATTAGAAGAGCTATAGAAATTGATGAATTCAAACCTATAGAGGATGAAATAGAGCGTTATGTGGAAGAAGTAGAACTTTACGAATCAGAAGTTACCAATCTCCAGTATTCACCAACACCGGAAGAAGTAAGATTTGCAGCAAACCACATACCCGTTGAAGTTACAGGCGAACAGACTGATGCAGTTGAAGTATCACACAGAGATTTGGAACGTGTTGAAACAAACAATATTCGTGGTGGAGCATTACTGGCTATGGTTGAAGGGGTTATCCAGAAATCCAAAAAAATCCATAAGATTTCAAATAATCTTGGACTTAACTGGGAATGGCTTACAGAGTATTCAAAACCTAAAAAAGAAGAATCTTCTGATTCATCCGAAGAGTCCGAAATTGTCCACGAACCTAAATACATTCAGGATATTATTGGTGGAAGACCTGTTTTAGGACATCCTTCTGAAAAGGGAGGATTTAGATTAAGATATGGAAGATCCAGAAATACAGGTCTTGCTACAATGGGTGTTCACCCCGCCACAATGGCATTGCTTGAATTTTTGGCTGTTGGAACACAACTTAAAATCGAATATCCCGGTAAAGGAAATTGTGTAGTTCCGGTAGATTCAATTGAGGCTCCTACAGTCAAGCTCAAAAATGGTGATGTTGTCATTATCAACAGCGTTAAGCAAGCACGTGAGCTTAAAAAGGATGTTGTTGAAATATTGTTCTTAGGAGACATGCTTGTTGCATTTGGTGAGTTTTTAAGAAACAATCAGCCATTATATCCATCAGGATGGTGTGAAGAATGGTGGATTGGACTTTTAAAGGAAAGTGAAAATTACTCTGAAGATGACAATCTTGATTTAGGTCGTTTAGAATATGATTATTTGCCTGCTAAAGAAGCCTTTGAACTATCTAAAAAGTATGACATTCCACTTCATCCAAAATATACATACTGCTATAATGATGTAACTATCGAAGATTTGAATGCACTATATGATCTGCTGATGGAGTGCAAGGATACCTACAGCATTGATGAAGGAATTAAATTAAAGTTATCCTATCCTAAAAGGACACTTGAAATGATAGGTGTGCCACATATTGTTCGTGACAATCAAATAATTATAGATGCTGATAACTCATATGCACTTCTTGCAACACTGATAGATAGACTACCTAAAAAGGACACAACTATTGAAGCCTTAAACGAAATATCAAATATTGAAATAAAAAACAAGGCTCCGGCATATATCGGTACCCGTGTAGGAAGGCCTGAAAAATCAAAAGAAAGACTAATGAAACCTGCACCACATGGACTGTTCCCAATTGGAAACTATGGTGGATCTCAAAGGCTCGTTGCCAATGCCGCCAAAAAAGGTACAATACAGGTCGAATTATCAAGAAGAAAATGTACAAATCCCAACTGTAGATTAATGTCATTCAGTTCAATCTGTCCTAAATGTGGTGCCCCAACAGAAATTGGAAAGCCTGAAAATAAAAAAATCAACCTGGCATCAATGCTTAAAAAAGCATCAGACAATGTTAACGTGAGAAAAGTTGATAAGTTTAAGGCTGTTGTAGGTATGATTTCCGAATCCAAGCTTCCGGAGCCATTGGAAAAAGGAATACTTAGGGCTAAAAATGAAGTGTTTACCTTTAAGGATGGTACAATACGTCACGATTCAACAGATTTACCTCTGACCCATTTTATACCAAAAGAAATTGGAGTCAGCGTTGAAAAGCTTCTTGAAATGGGCTATGAGCATGACTGTTATGGAAAACCTATAGAAAACGAGGACCAAATCATTGAACTCAAGGTTCAGGACGTTGTTATTTCAAACAATTGTGCTGAATATCTGGTAAATACCGCACATTTCATTGATGATGAATTGACCAAATTTTATGGAATGGAAATCTTCTACAATGTAAAAACCAAAACTGACTTGATTGGACATTTGATTGCAGGACTTGCTCCACACACATCCGCCGGAGTATTGGGACGTATAGTTGGATTTACAAAGGCATTAGGCTGTTACGCCCACCCTTATTTCCACTCAGCAAAACGTAGAAACTGCGACAGTGACGAAGATGCTGTGATGCTGCTTTTGGATGCATTGATTAACTTTTCAAAAACATACTTGCCTAATACCAGAGGAGGAAGTATGGATGCTCCATTGGTTTTATCTTCAAGAATTGACCCTGAAGAAATTGATGACGAATCCCACAACCTAGACATCTATGAACGCTTTCCTGTCGAGTTTTATGACAGAACAAAAGATCCGCTCAAACCTGCAGAAGTTCTGGATTTGATTGATAATGTTGAAATGCATTTGGGAACTCCCGAGCAATATGAGGGATTGATGTTTTCCCACCATACCTCAAGCATTCATGCAGGTCCGACATTATGTCTTTACAAAAGACTGCCTTCCATGAAGGAAAAAGTGGAAGCTCAAATTGAACTTGCTGAAAAAATCAGAGCAGTTGACCAAAGGGATGTTGTGGAAAGAGTATTGTCCTCCCACTTCCTGCCGGACATTATGGGTAACTCAAGAGCATTTTCCAAACAGAAAGTAAGATGTACAAAATGCAATTCAAAATACAGAAGAATCCCATTGACTGGAAAATGTACAAAATGTGGCGGAAATCTGATTCTTTCAGTATCAAAAGGATCAGTTCAAAAATATCTCGGAATTTCACAGGATTTAGTAAATAGATACCCTGTATCACCATACTTAAAACAACGTTTGGAAATCCAGGAATTCGGTATTAATTCACTGTTTGAAAGTGATAAATCAAAGCAAAGTTCTTTAGATGTATTTTTCTAAGGAATGACATTACTTGTCAAATGCTCTAGGACAAGTCAAAATTAATATATAAAATAAAATTCATAATATAATCTTGTAAAAATATTGTTCGTATAAAGACGAACAATATATATACAACAACTGACCAATATTATAATTAAGTGATTAGTATAGACAGAGTGCTCTGTCACTTATTTTTACTAATCGAAAATAAATGGAAAATGGTGTGTTAAATGGAAAAAAGTTCAGAAATAGGAAATAATTTAAATAAATCCGTTAAAATCAATGTAGAAAAAAATAACGGAATTAAAGAAAGATTCAGCTATGAAAAATTATTAAAATCATTAGTTATGGTCGAAACTCCATTCTTTGAATCTGATAAAATTGTAGCTACTGTCGTATCCCAATTATATGATGGAATCACTACAAAAGAAATTAAAAAAATAGTTTATGAATGTTTAGAAGACATTGACGGTGAAATTGCTAACAAATACTTAGCAAGTACCCAATTAAAAGTACGTACTTCAAGAGATACTATTGAAGCATTCGATTTATCAAAAATCGCTAATACTTTAATTGAAGAAACCGGGGCAAGCCAAGAAACAGCTTTTGAAATAGCTACCGAAACTTGGAAAGAACTTAAAAAATTAAATGTCGAATACTTAACTGCTCCAATGATAAGGGAAATCGTCAACACAAAATTAGTTGAATACGGACTTGAAGATTTAAGAAGCCGTTACACCCGTTTAGGTATTCCTGTTTACAACATTACCTCTTTAATCGAAAACGGTAACAGAGATAATGCAAACATGATTCACAACCCTGAAAGTATCCACAAACATGTGGCAGACGAAGCATTGAAACAATATGCATTATTAAAAATGCTTCCAGCAAACTTGGCTGATGCACACATGTCCGGAGACATTCACATTCACGACTTAGAATTCTTCGCAGGAAGACCATTAAACTGTATGCAACACGATATCAGAACTTTCATCAAATACGGACTTAAAGTAGACGGTACCGGGGACCACACATCCATTGCAGGTGCACCAAACCACATGGAAACTTTAATGAACCACACTGGTGAAATCATGCTTGCAGCACAACAAAACATGTCCGGTGGACAAGGAATGTCTCTCTGGAATGTATTTGTAGCTCCATTTGCAAGAGGCAGAACCTACGATGAAATCAAACAGTCCGTGCAAATGCTTGTTTACAACCTGAACATGGCTTACGCAGCTCGTGGATCACAAGTACCATTTACAAGTATGGCATTGGAATTCGGTGTTCCTAATTTCTTAAAAGATGAAACCGCTTACGGACCAAAAGGTAAAGTAGTAGGAACATACGGAGACTTTGAAGAAGAAACCAGATTAATCCAAAGAGCATTCACTGAAACATTACTCGCAGGAGATAATGAAGGAAAACCTCACTTATTCCCAAATACAATTTATACCTTACGTGAAGAAACAATGACCAGTGAATACGAAGAAGACATCCGTTTAGTTCACGAATTATCTGCGAAATACGGTTCATCATACTTTGTAAACATGTTAGCTGACTACAGAGGAGATATGGCTAACTACATGGGATGCAGAACCTGTTTACAAGACAACTGGACTGGTGACTGGGACCAAGACTGTTTAAGAACAGGTAACTTAGCATACGTAACATTAAACCTTCCAAGAATCGGATACCAATCAAGAGATGAATCCCAAGTATTTGAATACTTAGATGAATACATGGATTTAGCAACCGAAACATTAATGCTTAGAAGAGAACAAGGTTTAAAATGTTTAAATGACTTCCACATTTTACCATTCTTAAAACAAAAAGTAGCTGAAGATTCATACTACAGAATCCAGAACTCAACATTATCATTTGGTTTTGTCGGACTTAACGAAATGTTACTTTCATTATTCGGCGAAGGTATTGAAAACCCAGATGCAAACAAATTCGGTATCAAATGTCTCGAATACATTAATGAAAGAGCAAACAAATTAAAAGAAGAAACTGGACTCAGATGGTCTGTATTACAAACCCCTGCTGAATCTACTGCTTACAGATTTGCAACTCTCGATAAAAAACAATTCGGAGACCAAGTCATTGTACAAGGTGACGGTAATGCTAACTACTACACCAACTCATCTCATGTGCCAGTAGATACCTCCGCATCATTAATTGAAAAAATCAAAATAGAAGAGCAATACCACCCATTAACTCCAGGTGGACACATCTTCCATGCATTCATGGGTGAATCATACTCAGATCCAGATTCATTAATGAGCTTAACCAATAAGATTGCAAGAAAATCAGACATAGGTTTCTGGGCTTACAGTTCCGCATTAAGTTTCTGTTTAAAATGTAAAACATTGATGAAAGGATTAAATAATGTTTGTCCTACCTGTGGTGAAAGTGAAGATGTAGAATGGTATGACAGAATTACTGGATACGTACAACAAGTAGGTCGTGCAAAATCTGCATCAGGTGGTTGGAACCCAGGTAAACGTCAAGAATTAATTGACAGAAGAAGATTTGAAGATAACTAAATTTAGTTATCTTTCACACCATTTTTTTAACACCTTTACCATCACTAAAGAATTTAAATATATAAAATACTACAAGTTTACAAAAATTATTTATAGTATACTGAGTATACTATATTGTATGATGACCAAAACCATAAAAATTTCAGAAGGAACACATCAAAAATTATCAGAATTCGCATCAAAAAGAGATACATTTGATGATGTTATAAACTTTTTAATCAATTATTATATTAATAATGAAGAATTTACAAACAAAGAAGCAGAATTTTATAATAATGAAATAGACAACTTTGAAAAAGGAAACTTAGATAATGTAACTGAATTAACATTAAAAGATTTAGAAAAAAGAATATTAAAATTAGAAATGAGAATGAATAATGAAATATAAATTATTTGAACACAAAAAAGCAAAAAGATTTCTTAAAAAACATGCAAAAGATGAAAAATTATTGTTAAGAATTAATAAAAAATACCTAGAAATTTTAAAAAATCCTTATGAATCAGAATTTATAGAATTAACAAGTAACAAATATCCAAAATGCCAAAGAGCTAGAGTAGGTAACTACAGAATAATATTATGTTAGTGAATCAAAAAAACAGATTGAAATAATAGATATAATACCACGTAAAAATAAATATAGGTTATTTTGAAATTTTTCAAAATAAATGATATTATAAAGTATATAAAATTTAATATGGGATTATACTTCAAAAAAATTGAATTAAAATAAAAATTAAAACCAACATATTAAATTTGGCTCTTTCAAAAACTAAAAGTATATTAATATCTTCAAATATAAATTATACTATTATCATATCACTGATGATAATTTATTTTCACACTCTATGTTACTAGTATTTATGGGCTTTTTTGATACTAGGTAGCTGATAACATAGACTTAATTAATACCCAGTGCATTAATAAATCGAGGTAATTAAAATGCAAAGATCAAGAGGATTTAAAAGCAGATCAAGAAAAAAATTAACTAAAGTTGAAAGAAAAGGTAGAACTAACCCAATCACTAACAGATTCCAAAAATTCGAAGAAGGGGATTTAGTTCACATTATTATTAACCCAAGTATTCAAAAAGGTCAACCACATTCCAGATTCCATGGTAAAACTGGACAAATTATTGGTAAAAAAGGTAAAGCTTACTTAGTAGCTTTAAAAGAAGGAAATAAAGCAAAAGAATTAATTGTTAGACCTGACCACTTAAAATTACAAAACTGATTTAAATGATTGGTAAAAACATCATTAAAAAAGAGGAAATTACAGGAGTTGAAGTTAAAGAAACTCTTGAAGAATTTTCTCAAGATTATGAATTAAATTACGAGCAAAATGTAACTTTAAATCATCTTGCCAGATTTCCAAGATTTTCTCTTGAAGACTCACAAAAAATCATTGATGAACTTGAAAACAAAATCGGCTTAAGACATAAGGTTGCAGTGCACATCGTTGATTTAATTCCACAAGATTTATCTGATTTAAGATTAATATTTGCAAAAGAGCCAACTCAAGTAAGCAAAGAAGAAATGGAACAAATACTTGAAATCTTAAATCAATATTTCCCAGAAGAATAGTGTGATACTATTCTTTTGATAACTTTTTTTAACTAACTTATTTTAGATATATTTATTACTATTAAACATTAAATTAAATATTAGATTTTTAAAAAATAGTGAAGTGATATTATGGATAAAAGAAATAATAAAAGAAAAAACCCACCTCAAAAAACTGAGGACAATGCAGTGATACTTGATTATCTTAGTTTAGGATATGTTCAGTCTGATATGTCTAAGTTTAAGGGTAAAGCTATTGCTCAAGCTATTGGTACTGATTACTTCACTTTATTAGAATTAGCACCTAAAAGAGGTGTTGATTTAGAGATTCAAGATACCGTCTATATTGGAAAAGGAAAAAGAGACAAAATTTATAGAGTCCTTGGAAAATTAGACTTTGAAAATTTAACCGCTACAAGTAGAATAGAACTCGAATATGCAATTAAAGATATTGTCATATCCAGAGAAGAAGAATTCGTTGACTTTTTCAACACTGCAGGTCCTGTTAATACAAGATTACACAAATTAGAGTTAATTCCTGGAATTGGTAAAAAATACATGTGGGACATTATCGAAGAGCGTAAGAAAAAAGAGTTTGAAAGCTTTGAAGATATAAGTGAAAGAGTTCCTGCATTATCTGATCCTGTTGCTATGATTGTTAACCGCGTAAAACAAGAATTAGATACTACAACAGTTAAGAAAGGTAAACAAAAATATTATTTATTCACACCTATTCCTAGAAGCCCTCAAAACAGGAATAAACGATAAAAGTGATAACTTGAATAGTAAAGGTAACGAATCCTTATCTAAAGCAACAAAATCTATTCTTAATAAATACAGAATAAGATTAAACAAAAATCTTGGACAAAATTACTTAATTGACAATAATAAACGCAATCAAATAATTAATTTTG
Organism: Methanobrevibacter millerae; assembly: GCF_001477655.1. Lineage (NCBI taxonomy): Archaea > Methanobacteriati > Methanobacteriota > Methanobacteria > Methanobacteriales > Methanobacteriaceae > Methanobrevibacter > Methanobrevibacter millerae. The sequence continues at coordinate 2,409,512 of NZ_CP011266.1, forward strand.
GAGATATATCTAAAGAGGATATTGTTTTAGAAATTGGTGCAGGAATCGGTACGCTTACAATAGAACTAGCTAAAAAAGCTAAAAAAGTAATAGCTATTGAACAAGATTCCAATATTTGTAAAATATTGAATCAACGTTTAAAAGACGAAAAAATTGATAATGTAGAGCTTATAAATGATGATGCATTGAAAATTGAATTTCCAAAGTTCAATAAGATAGTATCCAATCTACCTTATCAAATATCATCACCCATTACCTTTAAATTTTTAGATTATGATTTTGACTTAGCCATCCTGATGTATCAAAAGGAATTTGGCGAAAGAATGAACGGTGAAGTTGGAAGCAAAAACTATTCAAGGCTTTCAGCAATGCTTTATTTTAAATGTGATGTCAAATTGTTAAGTGATGTCAGTTGCGAGAGCTTTATACCTAAACCGAAGGTAGATTCCGTTGTCATGGGATTGACGCCAAAAGAATCAAAAATAGATTCAAAAGATTTCAACGTTTATTCTAAATTTACAAAGGCGTTATTCCAGCATAGAAACAAAAAAATTAGAAATGCACTGATTGATTCAAGACATATCGTCAGCAATCTTGATAAAAAGGAAATTAAAAAAAGACTTAACGACATAGATGATGAAAGAATAAATGACTACTTAACCAAAAGAGTCGTTGTACTTAGTCCTGAAGAGATTTTATTTATTTCAAAAGAGCTTAACCCTATTTTTAATGATTAATATGGATTTTATAATTGATACTCACGAAAATGTTTACATACCTGCGGAAGACAGTTATCTTCTTGCTGAAAATTTAGAGATAAAAAATGGACAAAGTGTTTTAGAGATTGGTACTGGCACTGGAATTGTAGCAATGTATGCATCCAAACTAACTGACAAAGTAACCGCAACAGACATTAATTTTGATGCTATAACCTTAGCAGAATCAAATTTTAAAGCAAATAACATTGATAACATAGAATTGCTTTTTGGAAATCTTTTTGAACCTGTAAAAAATAGAAAGTTTGATGTAATTTTATTCAATACTCCATATCTACCTACTGATGAAGGTGATGTTATAGATAGCAATTTAAATTATGCATTCGATGGTGGATTAAATGGAAGAAAAGTTATTGATCTTTTTTTAAATGAAGTGAAAAATCATTTAAATGATGGTGGAATTGTCCAGCTGATTCAGTCTTCATTTTCGGATAATGATGAAACACTAAACATGCTTGATGAACTTGGTTTCATAGCAGAAATTGCAAAAAAAGAACATTATTTTTTTGAAGATATTGTATTGATAAATGCTTATCTAATTTAAATATTAAAAAAGGAGAATAATTAGAATTCTCCATCAAAAACAAGTTTTGCAGGACCTTTCATGAAAGCTCCCAATTCACCATTTTCCTCATAGACATCAAAGTTTAAATCTCCACCAGGTAAATGTAGCAATATATTTTCATCAAATAATCCTAATTTATAACCGGAAATTGCTGTTGAGGTTGCGCCAGTACCGCATGCAAGAGTTACTCCTGCACCACGTTCCCAGGTAATCATCCTACCTTCATTTTTGCTTATGACTTCAACAAAGTGTACATTGATTTTTTCAGGAAAAACTTCATGTGCTTCAATAGCCGGACCATATTTATTAATGTCAATGGAATCAACATCATCGACGAAGATTATTGCATGAGGATTTCCTACACTAATGGCTGTAACATTGAATTTAGTGTCAATGACATCCAATTGGCCGTCAATAAATTCATCTTCATCACTAGTCATTGGAATTTCAGGAGTTTTGAAAGTTGATGTGCCCATATCTACCTTAAACAAAACAGGCTCATCATTTTCTAGAGTTATTTCAATGGTTTTAATCCCGGCTCTTGTTTCAACAGTCATTTTTTCCTGTTTTAAAATACCTTTTCTATAAACAAAATCACCAAAGCATCTTATACCATTACCACACATTTCAGCTTCGCTTCCATCTGGATTGAACATTCTGTATCCAATGTCTGCAACATCAGACGGTTCTACAAACAATACTCCATCTCCACCTACACCGAAGTTTCTGTGGCATAATATTCTGCAAGCTTCCGGCTTATCGCTTTCGGGAATTACTTCACCTTTTGATTCGTCAATTATAGGGAAGTCATTTCCAATACCATGCATTTTTGAAAATTTTAATCCTTTTAAATCAAGCATGATATCACTTATTTTAAATGATCAGGAATTATTTGCTGCGCATATAAATCTTCAAATGATTGTCTTTCACGTACTATTTGGCATTTTCCATCAGTTACCAATATTTCTGATGCCAATGGTCTTGAGTTGTAGTTTGAAGACATTGTAAAACCATATGCTCCTGCATTCATTATTCCTAAGACATCTCCTTCTTCAACATCAGGCATTGGCCTGTCACGTGCAAACAAGTCTCCGGATTCACAGACATTACCTGCAATGTCGACTTCCTGAGTATTAGGAGCATCCATTTTGCTTGCATCTACAATGTGGTGGTATGAATCATACATTGCAGGTCTGAGGAGTGTGTGGAAACCTGCATCTACACCGATGAATTTTCTGTAACTTTGTTTGACGCTGTTTACGGTTACTAAAAGCACACTTGCATCACCAACAAGGAATCTTCCAGGTTCGAGATACATTGTAGGTGAACCCATATCGAACTCTTCCAGTTTTTCCTTGAATAATCCTATATTGACTTCTGCGAATTTGTCCAAGTCCACGATTTTTTCTTCAGGAGTGTATGGAATACCTACTCCACCACCGAAATCAACAAATTCAAAGTCAATTCCAACATCCTGATGGACTTTTCCTGCAATATCCATAGTAGATTCAATAGCTAATTTGAATGGTTCAGGGTCTAAAATACCTGAACCTATATGAGAATGCATACCAACTGGATTGAATCCTAAATCTTTTGCCTGTTGATAAACTTCACTAGCTTCAGAATCCATAATACCAAATTTACTCATGACTCCTCCGGTGATACAGTGATCATGGTGTCCTGCACCGACCATCGGGTTGACCCTAAATGAAATTTTAACTCCTTCAGGATCGATGATTTTAGCTAACCTGTTGAGTGCTGAAACAGAGTCAATATTTAAAACAGCACCTTCTTCATGAACGAATTTCAATTCTTCATTGGTAATGTTGTTACCTGTAAAAAGAATTCTTTGACCGTCGAAACCTAATTTTTTAGCAGTGTAAACTTCACCAGGAGAAACTGCATCAATGCAGCATCCTTCGCTTTCCAAAATTTTCATTACAGCTAGGTTTGTATTAGCTTTACATGCATAAAATACTTTGAAATCAGGATAATATTTAGAAAATGCACTATAAAATCTGTTATAGTTATCTCTAATCCTATTTTCATCAATAACATATGTTGGAGTTCCAAATTCTTCTGCAATATCTACTGCATCAGCTCCACCTATATCCAAATGGTTTTTTTCATTGACTTTAATATTTAAATCCATAATATAAACTCCTAAAAAAGTTTTATTATAGTTATAGGTTTATATTAGATATTATTTAAAACTAGTGAAGGAAAGGATTTTGCCAACCATTTAATTAATTAAAAAAAATAAATTAAATTTAAAGGTGATAAAATGGAAAAACCTTACGGATTGACAATGAGAGGCATAGTAAAAAACGATGATGGAAAAATTTTAGTCCTGAGAAGACATCCGAAATCAAAAACAAATCCTCACAAATGGGAACTGCCCGGTGGAAAAATAGAAAAATGCGAATTTTTTGATGAAGCATTGATTCGTGAAATCCGGGAAGAAACCGGTCTTGACATTAAAGTTGGAGACTTTGGAGAAGCAGTTCAGGATGATTATCCTCACAAAAGAACAGTGCAGTTAATAATGTATGCAAAAGACATTTCAGGTGAAGTCAAAATAAGCGATGAGCATGATGATTGGATGTGGGCTGGTGTTGAAGAGATTAAATCTCTGGATATTACATCATCTCTTGAAAAAATAATAGAAAAAAAGAATAGTGAACTTTAGAGTGTTTCATCTAAAGCTTTTACAAATTCATCAATTTCTTCTTTTTTGATTATTAATGGTGGAACTAGTCTTAAGACATTTCCAGCAGTACAGTTGATTAAAAATCCTTTTTCACGGAGTTTATCAACATATTCTGCACCAGGTTGTGTCAATTCAATACCGACCATCAATCCGCAGCCTCTTACTTCTTTAATGATATCATGATTTTCCTGAAGTTTTTCTAATTCTTCTTTTAGGTATTGGCCCATTTCTTTTGAATTAGTTAACAAATCATCATCATAGATAACATCCAAAACTGCATTAGCTGCAGCACATACCAATGGTCCCCCACCGAATGTGGTTCCGTGATCTCCAGGTACAAATGCGCTGGCCACTTCATCAGTTGCAAGAATACCACCCATTGGAACTCCTCCTCCAATAGCTTTTGCCATAGTCATTATATCAGGTTTTACATCAAACAATTCATGGGCAAATAATGTTCCACATCTTCCAAATCCTGTTTGCACTTCATCGACTATGAAAACAATATTATTTTCCTTACATATTTTGGAGATTTCCTTAAGGTAGTCCATATCAGGAATATTGACTCCACCTTCACCTTGAACAGGCTCCACAATAATTGCAGCAGTATTATCTGTAATAGCTTCTTTTATTGCATCTATATTATTGTATGGCACATTAATAAATCCTTTTGGCAATATTGCTTTGAATGGTTCGTGATAATGTTCATGCCCAGTTGCTGCAAGTGTTGTAACCGTTCTTCCGTGAAATGATTCTATAGTTGATATTACTTCACTTTTTCCAGTGTATTTTACAGCTAACTTTATAGCTCCTTCATTTGCTTCAGCACCACTGTTTGCATAAAATATTCTATCAAAACTTGTTAATTCGATTAATTTTTTAGCATAGATTAATGCAGGTTCATTATAGTAAATACTTGACACATGAATAAGCTTTTCTGCCTGATCTTGAATAGCTTTAACGAGTTTTGGATGATTGTGACCTAAGGCATTAACGGCAATTCCAGCAAACATATCTATATATTCATTTCCATCAATATCTGTTACTTTTACACCATCCCCATGATCCAATACGATTGGTTGTCTTGTGAATGTGTTAATAAAATAATTATCTTCAATTTCAATAAGTTCTTTAGTATTCATAATAATCACTAATAATTATATAAATAATGATATTTATATTATAATTATAAAAAAAGGTGATTAAATGAAAGTCGCAATAATTGAAACTGATAAAGGAGTAATTGAATTAGAATTATTCCCAAATGAAGCTCCAGGAACTGTAGCTAACTTCGAAAAATTGATTAACGAAGGATTTTATGATGGATTAACTTTCCATAGAGTAATTCCCAACTTTGTAATACAAGGCGGATGCCCTAATGGAAATGGAACAGGCGGACCAGGTTATACCATCAAATGTGAAACTGAAGGAAATCCTCACAAACATGGAACTGGTGCTTTATCAATGGCACATGCAGGTAAAGACACTGGTGGAAGCCAATTCTTTATTACTCACTCACCACAACCTCACTTAGACGGAGTTCATACTGTATTCGGTCAAGTAATTAAAGGCCAAGATGTGGTTAATGCAATTGAACAAGGCGACCACATGAACAAATTATATGTCGAAGAAAGATAGTTACCAAACTATCTTTTAACTATTTTTACACCAAAATAAAAAAAAGAATAGAGAAAATAAGTTCTCTATTTTGTTCAACAGCCATTTCCTCATGCAATAATAACATCTTTAACAAGCCTAATTGAAGCTTTAACAAAACTATCAAAAATCTTATTAATACCTATTTCCTGCATTTTTTCAGGAGCCATATGCTGATTTGCTAAAGGATTAACAGAATTTTTAATTATAAGATTTAATCCCTCACCATACGCTACAGCACTTACACCATCATTGATACCGCTTAAAAGTCTTGAAGCAAACTGACTATAGTCATGATTATCAACAGAATATGATATTGCATTGGCTAAACCTCCTATAGTACCTGCAACAGTACCTACAAGCATATTAATGTAATGGGCTGCCGCAATTTCAGCATATGAAACTCCACAACTAACACCAGCAGTAACTAATGTAATAGCCAATGTAATACTAGTTTCAATTAAATCCTGTTGCCATGCAGGTCTTGGGAAATGATCAGTTACACTAGGATATGACTTAACTGAAACTATTGAAACTGCAGCCTCCTGATTATAGACATCAACATTGCTTTTGCTACTATATCCCTTATTATTTGAAAAATCACTAGCAACAATACTTAAAGTACCTTTATTATAAATTGCTCCTGCATATTTAGCATAGTTATTAGCGAATGTGGAATTATAAATAAGGACTGAACCTTCATTAACAATAGCTCCACCATAATCACTTTTCACATTATAATCAACCTTATTATTATTCATATGAGAATTGAAAATACTGACAGTACCCTTATTATAAATTGCAATGTTAAATCCCTGAATCGTTAGATTATTGATAAATACAGAAGACCTTTTTTTCGTTACTAAAAATTGAGTCTCATCTTTATCATCAGGATTTTGAACAAATATTGTAGCGCCATTACCATTTAAAATCAGATTACCGTAATTGAAATCAAACAATATTTTTGAATTAGGTATTGCACCGTATTGCTTGTTTACAAAGGATACATTAATAACATCATAATTATCATTGCTATTAACTACAACAGATAATTTATATAAATCGGAAACATCATTTACAACTAAATTATAAATAGTTTCGTTGAGACTGTCCCTGTATAAAACTAATCCATCATTTTTTGTAATGATATTAGATTTAGAGAGTCCATTACAGCCAATAACTTTGACAACAGCATTTTCATCCAAGTATATTGGATTATCATCACCATTATACCATGCTAAATTGGACAATCGGGTATTTCCACTGAATGAACAGTTATAGAATTGAGCAAATGAAGAAACCCCTTTACCAAAGTATGCTCCACCATAAGAAGCACGATTATTGGTGAACGTTGTATTGTAAACATATGATGAGTCATAATTTCTTATCGCCCCACCAAATTCGGATTCAGCATTTTGATAGAAATAATGTATCCGATTATCCTTAAATGTACAGTTAATAATAATTAACTTACCATAATTGACAATAGCATCATTAAAACCGGATATAGTTAAGTTAATCAAAGTTAATGAACCATATTTTGGAACAAAAGCAAAATGATTGTCACTTTTATCTGAACTACCAGACAATTTGATTTCAGCACCATTACCATTTATAACTACAGACCTACTTCCAATATCAAATAAGAAACCATGACGGATATGGTAATTGTCCTTTTTACCGCCCTTTGTAGCAAATGTCGCTTTAGAATTATAAGAACGGAAGTCATTTTTGAACGCTACATTATTATAATCAGATGAAGAAATAGTATATGTTTTTTTATCTAAATTAAAAACAAATGAAGAACTATTGGAATTAAAAATACTTTCCCTATTATCTTTTGCTAACTTAAGAACATTATTATAAGTATAGGTAGCAGTCCTATTGACATTGAAAGATGAATATGGTCTATAATCAAGACAGGATCCTGCTTCAAAGTTATTATTTAGGTCTTTTGTGAGTTTATTGAAGTTATCCCTATTCTTATCATAAAGAACAACCATACTTCCATCAACAGCATGAATAGTATCATAATCAGTTTTGAAATCGCATAAGACAAAATTCGTTAATGAACCTGGTTCCGCATATAAAACCGCTGCCGGCATATCATCCTGATACGTGTAAACAGATGCGCCATGCCTATTATCATTTTTGTCAAAAACACAATTTATGAAGGTAGCTGTATTTTTATTATAGATAACACTTCCCTGAGTTGTGGTTGCCCAGAAAGATGCATCATTTTTAACAAAACTAACTCCATTACAGTATACTTCACCATTATTTACAAATACACGTTTAAAACGTGTAAAAGTAAGATTATTTACTGAAATTTTAGTTCCTTTTTCTAAAGTAATAAATCCATTTTTATAGTTATCATCAATTGTAGCACCATTACCGTTAATATATAGAGCACCATGAGTTAAGTGAATATAATAACTCCATTCCTTGTCTTTATAAAAACCACTGGCAAGTTTATACGTATCCTTCTTAAGGTTGATTATTATAATGTCTGCCCTGAAATCATTACCGGATATTTTTTTAAGAACATTTTCAAATTCGCCATTATTTGAGACCGTCACATTATAAATAATACTTGATTCTCCATTCGGGAAAATATAACGACGAAGATTATCTCCAATATTACTATAAATAACATTACTTGCTTTATTGAAAGTTTCATTAGTATGTAATGGTATTAAAGAACCATAACTCGTTTTATTTAAAATTGCAGGTGTTTGAGAATATTTATTAAGCACCTTGATGTTAATGGTGTAAACTTCCTTATTGTTATGTAACACCTTAACGGCATAATCACCTGCTTTAACATTTAATTGACAATATGCAATATCATCAGTAATATTGGCATTGAAAGTATAGCTTCCAACCTTAAATATCACACTGCCATTTTTTAATTTTTCTGAAGCGAATTTAACTGAAAAAATATCGTTTATATTATATGTAGCATTTCTTGACACTATTTTAAGCTGATTAGTGAAAGATTCACCAGTAACCTTATTGATTGATTTAACAGTGTAAACACCTGGCTGTAAATTACTTATGGAAGTTAACTGAGCAACACCATTACTAGAAACCTTAGCTTTATATTCAACCTTATTAATTTCAAAAGCAACTTCGCTACCCTTATTTAGATAATTGCCATTTGAATCTTTAAATACTGCAGTGAAAGTCTTATTATCACCCTGAACTTTAGTCATGTCTTTTCCATAAACACTGATTTTACCAACAGCCAAATTATATGTTAAAGTTTCAGAATCAACAGTAGCAGTAATCTTATGAGTTCCCTCCTCATTAGGAACAAATATGACTTCTAAAGAATTGCCAGCAATATTTTTAGTTGTGAAAGTGCCTTTTTTATCTGAAGATAACTTGATTGTGGAAAATTCATAGTTAGATACACCTGATGTGAAAGTAACTTTTATAGTGCTATCAACACCAACATATCCTTTTGAATCACCAGAAATACTAACTTTATTTGGATTGCCATCAGAATGTTTTTCATTACGACCAATTGTGTGATATTCCATCAATTTCTCATTATTAAATGAAGGAGAATTAGTTCCCCACCAATTTTGTTGAATAGATGAATATTTTCCACTGTTGAAAACATCTTTTCCTTGACCTGATGCATCATTGCCTAAAAATACATTATTATTTATAGTTAAAGAAGCAGATTTTGAATCTGTATAGATTGCTCCTCCACGCCCATCAGTAGCTTTATTGGAACTGAAATAGGTATTGATAATAGACATTGTGCATTTATTGTTGACATAAATTGCTCCACCTTCTTTAGCATGATTGGATATGAATACTGAATTTTTAATGCTATCCAATAAATCTGTATAAATAGCACCACCTAAATTTTCAGCCCAATTATCTATAAAAGTACAATTATCAACAGTAAGTTTATTTTTACACCTTACTGCTCCACCATAACGTTTTTCTTTACCACCGGTTGCATAATTATTTTTAAATGTTGAATTAATTAATATGATATTTGTTGATCCGCTATCACTGAATATAGCTCCACCATCACCAGCCGTAGCGGAGTTAGCTATAAATGTGGAATTGATGAAAGACACATCACCAGATTTTTTATTAATATAAATAGCCCCACCAAAATCGCGGGTAACCTTATTTCCATTAAAATTAATATTACATACATTAGATGAAATGTAATCGGTGTATACTGCACCACCATGATCCTTAGCAGTGTTATTTATGAAAAATACATTTGGACCAAATTGAATATAATTGGTATATACTGCTCCGCCTTTAGCATCGGCAGTATTTCTTGTGAATGTTGAATTTTCAATATGTGTCCATTTAGAGGAATAAATAGCTCCACCTTCACCGGATTTAGCAGCATTATCAGTAAAGGTTGAAGTTGAAATAACTACATTTGAACTATCTGAATAAATGGCACCACCCTTAAGAGCAGAGTTTTTAGTGAAGGATGAATTTTTAACTACAATATTTGCATATGAAAAAATTGCCCCACCTAAATCATCAGCAGCATTATTTGTAAACTGACATCTTTCAACATATACCGCATCACCAGAATAAATTGCACCACCATATGTTGGATGCTTAACATCCATTTTAGATAATTTATTGGAGATAAATTTTGTGTTAATTACTTTAACTATTTTATCAGAATAAACAGCAGCCCCATCAATTAAAGCCGTGTTACCTTCAAAATAACAATTTTCAATAATTAAATTTCCCCTAGAATAAATCGCTCCACCACTACCACCTGAAACTCCGCAATTAATGAATTTGGAATTTTTAACAGTAAGTGTGTTTTCTCTCACACCATTATAAATCGCTCCACCATCAGATGCAGTATTGGCCATAAAAGTACAGTTATTGATTGTGTATTCCGCAGTTCCTCTAATATATATGGCTCCAAAACCTAATCGCATATTTTTATTATTTTTTATTACCAGATTTTCTAAAGTAATCTTTCCACTTGATGAATCAAATAGATAAGTATATTTTAAATTAGAACAGTCAATTGTATGGCCTTGTCCATTGATTGTCAAGCTTTTACCAATTGATATTCCGGAATCCCCGCTTACAGAATAATCCTGACTTAACTTTATAACTGCCCCATTTGAGGCTTTATTTATTTGATTTTGAAGTTCATTAAATGAACCTGAACTTAAGTTATCATCTTGTTGAATAGATAATTGAACATCATCATTTGAAATAGCTACAAAATCAGCATCTACTGATTGCGTATCATTTAAATCAATAGCGCTGACGCTAGAAATTGAACATAAAACAAATAATATCATTAATCCAATCATTATGTTTTTTATCTTCATGTTTCCTCTCCTTAAAGTATAATCATTTATCTTTTAACGACTCCATTAACTTGAAATAGTAATTTTATTTGAAATATTTAAAGTATTATAACTTGAAGTAATGATATATTGACCAGGCATTAAATTAATGTTTAAACGGGCAATACCTTCATCGTCACTGATACGTGTGTAAAGTACACCATTAATATTTAAATTAACGTTAGCATTAGCTAATGCATCACCAGTGCCATCCAATACCTTAACTTCGAATTTAGATCCGTCACGATACTTCATAGATAAGTCTTTAGCTTCCAGGGTAGGCAATACATTAATGTAATTAGAAGCCTTTACCCCATTATACTCTGCAGTTATAACATAATTTCCAGGAGCAAGGTTAATATTTAACTTAACATGACCTGAAGCATTGGAATAACGTGTATAAAATACTCCATTAATATTGAATGTTGCACTTACATTAGCACCTACAGGATTACCTTCATTATCCAAAAGCCTGATGGAATACTGTGAATCATTTTTATAGTATTTAACCAAATCATCATTTTCAGAGATTGGAGATAAAACTGTGATAACATTGGAATACATTTCATTAGTTTTAGGATTGGTTGCTGTGATTATGTAATCACCCGGATTTAAATTAATATTCAAACGAGCAACACCTGAAGCATTTGTATTACGAGTATACATTACCCCGTTAATGTTGAAAGTCACTGCAGTATTATTAGGCAAAGTCTTACCATTAGAATCCATGAATTTAGCATAGTACTGAGTTCCATTGCGGAACATCTTTTCAATATCAGATCCTTCGACAGTACTTTTAATTTTAACCGTAGAATAGGCTTTGGAAGAATTGAATTCTGTAGTTACATCATAATCTCCACCAGACAATCCCAATGCTATTGAAGTAACTCCTTTACTATCAGTGACTCTTGTATACTCAACGTCATTAATATTTATTTTAACGGTAGCATTAGCTATCGGTGAAGCAGTATTATCTGTTAATGTAATAATGAAACGTTCAGAACCTTTATAATATTTTTCCACATCCGGTGCAGTGATTACAGGATAATGTTCATCAACCTGAAGTAAAATAACAGATTCGGAATAACTATAAATAGAATCTCCCGAATATTTTAAATTAATCAAATAATAATCCGGAATTAATTTATCAACTATGACACTTGCAACACCATTTTTAACATCTGCAACATACTCTGTACCATTTAAATCAAAATATATTTTACCCTTTGCATCAGAAGGATAAATAGTTGCAGATAAATTAAAAGCATTGATTCCTATGATTGGTACGTTATGTGGAAACATCATAGTATCAATTTTATTAACATTAAAACTATATGAATCTCCTCCACCACAATCAGGATAATCGTTGAAAATCACATAACCTGAATAAACACCAACATTTAAATTAGGAATGGTTAAATTTGCACTATTATTAACAATCTTTGCGGAATATTTCTTATTATTCAATGTAATATTGAGAATTTTGCCATCAAATGTTTGATTAAGACCATATATGTCAAAAAACATGTTTAAAGTATCACCATAAACAATATCAGAAACATCTATATATACATCAACCAATTCCTGAATACAGAAATCATCACAAGTAGTTTGATTGTCTATAGTAACTGAATCCTCCCCATAAACTGCAATAGTGTTACTTCCATCAACCGCATTATTATTTTTAAAAGTAGAATTCACAATATTTAATTTTTCATCAACATACAATGCTCCACCACTAATTTTTGCGTTGTTATTTAATAATGTGGAATTAATAATCTCTCCATCTTCAATAAATATAGCACCACCTTTTTCAGCAATATTTTGAGTAAATGTAGAGTTTGCAATAAATGCATAAAATTCACTGTAAATAGCACCACCAATTTTATTTGCAGAATTATTTGAACAAATAGAATTATAAAAATTTAATTCCCCTTCAACTAAAATTGCACCACCAGCATTAGCGGTATTATTTGAAAAAGAGGAATCGAATACATCCAAAACGATATAATCATCGATAAATATAGCACCACCAGCATCAGCATTATTACTTATGAATTCAGAATCATGTATTTCAGCATCTCCGCCTGCAAAATAAATGGAACCACCACTTTCATTAGCAAAATTAGTATCGAATGAACATTCGGATACATTTAAACCACTGGCATCACTAAATATAGCACCACCATCAGTAGCTTGATTGTTAGTGAAATGAATATTTTTTAATGTACCGAAAAGTCCATCCCAATAAATTGCACCTCCTTCATCAGCAGCATTGTTATTGAAAGTAGTATTTTCAATCAAACCTTCTTTTCCTACCCATATTATTGAACCACCAGTTTCAGCGGAATTATCTGCAAAATAACAGCCAGAGATATATCCATAATTAGCCTTCCAATATATCGTACTTCCAGAATCCGCACTATTATTTAAAAAAGTGGAATCGTACAAATGACCTTCATTACCTAACCAGTCAATAACCTCACCGTCAAAAACATTATTGTTTTCAAAAATACAGTTTTGAATTGTACCATTGTTTCCGCCCCATAGAATTACACTATGATAATTGTCCAAAGTCCAATTAACAAATTTAATATTTTTCAAAACAACATTATTTCCATAAGCAACAAATGCATTAGACATGTTAGATCCATTTCCATCAAAGAAATGTCCATGCCCATCTATAGTCACATTATCAAAAACATATATTCCATAAGTTTCATTAGTCTGTGAACAATAATAATCCTTGTTTAAATTAATTACATCTCCCGGTTTTGCATTTTCAATTATTTTTTCAAGTTCATCCAATGTATTTCCACCATTAAGAGAACTTTCTAATTTATCAGATTCATCAGCGACATTAACACTAATTTCATCATGATTTAAAGTGTTATTTTTATCATTATCCAAAGCTGACACACATGTCATAGAGCATAATAATGATAGCGCTAAAAACACGATTAAAACATGTTTTATTTTCATTAATTGACCTCCAATATTTTAAAATTTTATACATATAAAAATATATAACAATAATTATAAATGTTTTACCAAAACTCAGTTTATTTATTATAATTGTTCAAAAAGATACATATGACATTTTAATATATAACAAATATCTAATTTTAAAAAAAATGAGATTAATTAGTTGATTTTATACCAACTAATGAAGCAAAAACTGATGCAATGCATAGAACCACACAAATCAGGCATGTTATTTGACAACTGCTTATCAGTAATGGATAATACTGTTCAATAATAGGAACATTTCCCATTACAAAAGCAAATACCAATGTCAATATTCCCATACTCATTGCCTGGCCAACAGTACGCATCGTTGCAACAGCAGCTGAAGCAACGGATGTATCTTTAGGAGGAACCGAACCCATTATCACATTCGTATTTGGTGGTGAAAAAAGTCCAAATCCAATACCATAAATTATCATAGATAATATTAAAAACTCAAGAGGAGATTGACCGTTTAAAGATGAGAATAAAAATAATGAAATCGTTCCCAATGCCATTCCAATAGCTGCCAGAATTTGTGGAACATACTTATCAGATAATCTTCCGGCTATTGGCGCAAGCACCACCTGACATAGCGGTGCAACAAGCAGTATTAAACCTGCAGTCTGTGAATCAAATCCCTTAATATACTGCAAATGATAATTTAGTATTGTCGTTACTGCATATGTTGCCAAGTAGGCACACAGTGATGCGAAATTGGCGGATAAAAACTTGTGATTTTTGAAAAAATTAATGTTAAATACCGGATATGACTGTCTTAGCTCAATTAATCCAAATATTATTAAGATCAGGATTCCTAAAATAGTCAATACAATTCCCAATTGAGTATTCAGTATAGTGAACCCATACATGAAAAGAACCATACCTATTCCATATGTTAATGAACCTTTAATATCCAGTGGAATGCCTTTAAATGAAATCCATTCCTCATCAATTTTGGTTAAAAGTAAAGCCAATATTACAAATAAGAATGGTACTCCAAACAATACTACAGATCTCCATCCAAGATTGTAATTTAATATTCCACCAAGAACAGGAGATAATGACAGCCCAACATAAACACCAGTGATGTTAATGCCTAATGCCTTACCTCTTTCTTCAGGAGGAAATGCAGATACAATCATTGCCATTGAAGTAACATTAATAAAAGCAAGTGAAATTCCTAAAATAAACCTACAAGCAAGGAATTGTTCCTGTGTTGTTACAAGCACATTAACAATTGAAATTATAATAAATAAAATAATACTCATATTTGTGACTTTTTTAAGGCCAAATTTAGCAGAAATTTGGCCTGCTGGAACCGACAGAACTGCCACAACCAATAAAAATATAATAGTAACCCAATTTTGAATAATATTGCTCATTCCATACTCACTGGCAATACTTGGAATTACAATAGTCACTGCATTGACTGCAAAAACTGTGAAAAATGACAATACTGTACAAATCAATAAAAGAAGATTTTTTGACTCCATTATTATATAAAAAAGAAATGATTATATATAAATATTTCTATATCTATTTAAAGATTAAATGATTATTATGCTTTATTTTTTAAGTTTATCCATTAATCCACTCATTCTGGCATAATGGAACATGTACAATTGGACATATCCAGCATAGTCTCCGAATTCATCCATTCCAAATTCACGTACTTTTTCTACTTTAATGTCCTTTCCATCAAAATACAAATAAGATACAATTCTTTTAATCCATACATCACTTGGAAAAGCCTGCCTAAATCCAAATCCATAAAGTAAAATACAATCTGCAACTTTTGGACCTACACCAGGAACTTCCAAAATTGTTTCAAATGCTTCATCATAGGACATCTTATAAATATCTGAAAGGTCTATTTCAAGTGTAAAAATATCACTAGCCTTTCTCATATATGGTGCCCTATAACCGACACCACAAGATTTTAAATTATTATTTTTAATATTTCCTTCATTTAAAAGCTCTTCATCATCATCCAAATATAATTCCTTAAAATTACTTGGATTTGGAAAAGAATAATAATCATTGAAATTTCGACCCCATTTTAATTTCATATCGTCAATAGACTTTGTCCAACGTTTGATTGAATTGTTGGCCGAACAGATTGATGAAATTATACATTCAAAAGGATCTTTAGCCTGAAACAATCTTAATCCATTGCAGAATTTAGACATGTCTTTAAGCTCATCATAGCTATCGAGATATTTATAAAACTTATCCAAATCAAAGTCCAAATCATAAATTTTTTTAACATTTTCAATAGCTGTCTTTTCAGATACATTTCCAGTGTAAGTAAAATCCACGTATTCATCAGTTTGTTTTACATTAAAAATAGAAGGCTCACCATCAATACAGACTAAATCACTATAAGAATCATCAATGTATTTCCATGGAGGCTGTGAAGTCTGACCGGAAACCTGAGTCAGTTCCAAATCAATAGGGGCTTTTATAATCATAATCTAACAGCCACATTATTTTCTTTCAAGTATTCTTTTACCTCACCAATTGAATATTGATTGAAGTGAAAAATACTTGCTGCAAGAGCTGCACTTACATCTGTCTTTTCGAAAACATCTAAAATATCTTTAGGCTCACCAACACCACCACTGGCAATGACAGGAATATCAACTGCATCATTGATTGCCTTATTTAATTCAATGTCATATCCGGCCTGAGTTCCATCCCCATCCATACTGGTTAAAAGGATTTCACCTGCACCGCGATCCTGACACTCACATGCCCAAGCTATTGCATCCATTCCAGTGAATTCACGTCCGCCATAGATGCTGCAGTCAAACCAGCAATATCCTTTATCGGTTTCAATAACTATTTTATCCTTTGCGTCATCAGGATGTGAAACATATCTTCTTTTTGCATCGATTCCAATGACAACAGCCTGGGAACCGACAACCTTAGAAGCTTCAGTCAGTAAACTAGGATTTTTAATAGCTGCCGTATTAGTTGAGCATTTATCAGCTCCAGCCTTTAACATCTTAATATAATCGTCAACTTTTCTTATTCCCCCACCTACACAGATTGGCATGAACACATTTTCAGTTAATCTGTCAATTACATCTGCCATGGTAGCACGTCTTTCATGTGAAGCTGTAATATCCAAAACAACAACTTCATCAGCACCTTCCTCATAATAACGAGTTGCAAGTTCAACAGGATTACCTGCATATTTTATTTCTTTAAATTCAACACCTTTTACAACACGTCCTTCAGGAACCTGTAAATCACAATCTAAACAAGGAATAATTCTTTTAGTTAACATAATATCAAATATAAAAAAAGTAGTAATTGTTTTAAAAAAACAATAATATTAAGCTGAATATCTTAAAACAAAACAAAATATAGCTAAAATAACAGTTAAAACTACAACATGTTCAGGAGAAAGTTTTGGACCAACACTTTCTTCATCAAAGTACCTTACCAAACCTGCACCGGTTTGAGGCATGCTAATCTTATTATCTTTTTTTGCCATAATATCTCCTTTTTAATTAATTTATAAAAATAACTGATATTAACTATTTTTTTCATAGTATATAATATTTGTCAATTATAAAAATTTGAAAAAATTAGATTTTTTCTTTTTTAAGAACCTTGATTTCACTTATTTTTGTATCAGGATACTGGCCATCCTCATCCTTTTCAACAGCCTTAACCATGTCCCATATTGTTAATAAAGATACACTAACACCAGTGATAGCTTCCATTTCCACACCGGTTTTTCCTAAAGTATTAACAGCACAGGTACATGTAATAAATGTAGGATTAACATCAAAATCAATTTCAATTCCAGTTAGGCTTAACGGATGGCATAACGGGATTATTGATGAAGTGTTTTTAACTGCCTGTATTCCTGCAATCTGAGCAGTTGTCAAAACATTACCTTTCTTTATTTCTTCAGCCTGAATCATTTTGATTGTACTTTCATCAAGAAATATTTTTCCAGAAGCAATAGCCCTTCTTTTTTGATCTGGCTTTGCACCTACTTCAACCATGTGTACTCCACTGTCTGTTAAATGTGTAAATTCCTCACCCATATTATCGCCTTATTTTTCACTTACTTCAATTACATCCAATTGCTTGCAAAATGCCTTAATGCCTAACTTGTCTGCTACATTAGGCTGTGATCTTCCTTCATCACCTGAAATTAATTCTTTAATGTACAATCCACCCTCAGTCTTAATTGTCATTTCAAAATGAGTATCATCAATTACTTCACATGACAAATCCAAAACATGCTTGATACGTACCTTATCTGCACGTCTGTGGGAAACCCTTATTGGAGTTTGCTGATGAATTTCATCCAATTGGGACAAAATAGCCAAATCTCCTTTATTATACGGAGATTCACACTCAACCAATGCCTTATAAACTTTATATGCATCAGGAGATGATACCTTAATTTCAGCTTTTCTATTCCTATGAGTAAATTTTAGATTATGATATTGAGTTTTACCCTCGTTAATTTCATTAATTTCAGCTTCGAGTTTAGGCAAATCTATTTTTCTTATTTTAGGCTCTTTTATTTCAAGAACAAAGGGTCTTCCCGAACCCAGCATCAACACATCAATATCTTCTCTTCCTGCACCATGGAATTTGGCTTCATATCCATTAGTAGCCTTTAAAATATGCTCGGAAATTAACTCTTCTACTGAACATGGATATTGCTTACCTGTAAAATTACATTCCTCACAGCCCCTACCTTTGCATTTTCCGCAAGGCCATTTTGTTTGAGGAATTCCACGAATCAACTTATTGTATTTGCCTTCGATGAAAAGAGGGTTTATTTGAATACGAACCTTAGGTTCCTTGATTAAGTTAACATTTACAATAATGTCCTGCTTTTCAAAATTAACTTCTTTTTTAAGTTCCTGTTCTAGCCTTTTACCAATTATTCTGTTGATTTCCTTTTTGATTGGCTCAACATCCAAATTCATCTCTTCTATGAACTTTTCATCACGTTTTTTAAGTTCCTTATCTATGCGTGATCCGACAATGAATGAATCAAATTGAACTTTTAGGAAATCCATCTTATCATAAATCTTATCAAACAATTCATCATCGATTTTATTGAAAATATTAGCACAGATAATGCATTCATCCTCATTTAATTCCAAATCCAATGATTCTGCTCTTGAAACATTATCTTCACCATCAATTGTCTTTGAAAGCATACGTCCAAGGCAATGCTTACATATCTTGGCATCTGTTTTTTCTAAAATTTCTTCAACTAGCTGCATATTAATCTTATTTCATGAATTGACCCATCATACGGTTCATTGCACCGCCACCTAAACGACCACCACGTTTTCCAATTCCTTTCATGGTCTTTTTAGTGTTATTGTAATATTTCAATAGGTCTTTAACTTCAGATTCTTCAACACCTGCTCCACGAGCAATTCTTTGAACTCTGGACTGTTTGATGATTTTAGGATTTTCCATTTCTTCCTGGGTCATTGATGACATCATGATTTTGTATAATTCTATTTTATCTTCAGTCATCTTTGATGCTTCCTTAGAAATCTTATTGCCCATACCCGGAATCATGTTCAATACCTGTTGCATGGGACCCATCTTATTCATCATTTCAAACTGGTTTTTCATATCAACAAGAGTGAATTTACCTTTCAGCATGTTGTTCATGGTTTTTTCTGCAATGTCCTCATCGATATTTTCTTCAGCCTTTTCAATTAGACTTTTGATATCTCCCATTCCAAGCAGTCTGGAGATAAACCTTTCTGGGTCAAATAATTCAAAGTCATCAATTCTCTCACCGGTACCTATGAATTTAATTGGAGCTCCGGTTTCAGCGACAGCAGACATTGCACCCCCACCTTTTGCCGAACCGTCCAATTTTGTAATGATTATTGATCCTATGTCAGTTGCTTGTGAAAATGCTCTTGCTTGTTCACCAGCTTGCTGACCAATAGTACCATCAATAACAAGGATAGCTTCAGTAGGGTTGATTATATCATCCAATTGATCCATTTCTGCAATCAAATCAGATTCCTCTTTGTGTCTACCTGCAGTATCGAAAATAATGACTTTACGATTTTTAAATTCTTTTAAACCTTTTTCAGCCAAATCAAGAGCATCCTTATTATTAGGATCACCGTAAAGCGGTACATCCATCTCTTCTGTTAACTGCCTTAATTGTTCATAAGCAGCAGGTCTCCATGTGTCCGTACATACGACAGCAGGATTGAAACCCTTTTTCTGCAAATATCTACATAATTTACCGATAGTGGTTGTTTTACCACTACCCTGAAGTCCCAAGAATAATATTTTATAAGGTCTTTCGTTAATATCCAAACCGGCAGCTTCACTGCCCAAAAGATTTACCATTTCTTCATAGATGATTGTTATAACATGTTCTCTTGGAGTGATTCCTTTTGGAGGTTCTTCCTCAAGAGCCCTTTCTTCAATTTTTTTAGATAAATCTAATACTAAAGCGATATTAACATCAGATTGAATTAATGCACGTTGAATATCTTTAACAACTTCTTTTATTGTTTTTTTATCAATAACGGACATTCCCACTAATTTTTTCATTGTATTAGTGAGATTTTCACCTAAATTTCCAAGCATATTATCACTTTTAAATAAATTTATTAATTATATTAAGATATATTTATATTTATATTAAGTTTTAAAATTTTTGTGTGAGACTATGTTAGAAGAAGTAAAAAAATCATTGGAGTCTTCCCCTATTGTAAAAAAAGGAGATTATAACTATTTTGTTAATCCCATAAGTGACGGTGTTCCAGCAATGGACCCGAAAATGTTAAGAGAATTATCTTTAGTAGTTCACAAACATGCGGACTTGGATATTGATAAAATTGTTGCTGTTGAAGCAATGGGAATACATTTGGCAACTGCACTGTCCCTTGCAACAGATATTCCATTTGTTGTAATCCGTAAAAGGCAATACGGTCTTGAAGGAGAAAAGCAGGTATATCAAAAAACAGGATACGGTTCATCAAACCTTTATATCAATGACTTGCATCCTGGCGAAAAAATTCTGCTTATCGATGATGTAGTAAGTACCGGCGGAACATTGATTGCCCTTATCAAAACTTTAGAGGACTTAGGTTTGGAAATTAAATCAACAGTAGCCGTTATCGAAAAAGGAGAAGGAAAGGAAATTGTTGAAAAGGAAACCGGTGTGGAAGTGCTTTCCATAATAAAACTTGATGTCATTGATGGAAAAGTAGTTATCGAAAAAACAATTGAAGATTAAAATGTCACTATACAATATGGATTTAGATAAGGTAATCCGTAAAATCAATTCCAAAAATGTTAGAAATGTAGGCCTTCAGTTTCCGGAAGGCCTTAAAATGCAGGCTGTCAGTATTGCACGTGAAATCGAAGAGGAATGTGATGTTAATGTAATCATATCCGGTGATCCCTGCTTTGGAGCATGTGATGTAAGCGACTATAAGATGAAGGATTCAGTTGATTTGATAGTTCATTTTGGCCATACCCCACTGCCCATCAGATATGAAGTGCCGACAGTGTTTATAGAGGCATTTTCCAATATTGATGTTAAAAAAGATTTAAAGAAATGCCTTGAAAGCCTAAAGGACTATTCAAGAATAGCTTTGGTTACAACAACACAACACCTGCATTTATTAAATGAAATGAAAGACTTTCTAGAGGACAACGGCAAGGAAGTTGTTCTTGGATCTTCTAAAAGCACAAGAAAAGGGCAGGTACTGGGATGCAATTTTTCATCAATAAAAAATTTGGATGCTGATGTTTTCTTATTCATCGGAAGCGGAAACTTCCACCCTCTTGGAATATATTTATTTACAAAATCTCCCGTCTATGCCCTTGACCCGTACAACAATGAATTAAGGGAAATGACTGATTATGCCGATAGAATTTTAAGAATACGCTTTGCAAGAATTACAAAGGCACGTGAAGCCAAAAAATGGGGAATAATTGTATCCTCAAAAGAAGGCCAATACAGGCTTGAACTTGCAAAGCAAATCAAGAAGCTCCTGAAAGATAGTGGAATGGAGGGATTTGTAATAATGGTAGATAATGTAAATCCTGATGTGCTATTACCATATTTCGATTTGGATGCATTTGTAGTTACTGCATGTCCAAGAATAGCTATTGACGATTCTCAAATGTATAAAAAACCATTAATTACTCCACAGGAACTTGAAATAGTGCTGAACAAAAGAGAATGGGAAAACTATCAATTGGATGAAATACTTTTTAGAAGACGATGATGCACTAAAAATTTAAATATAAACAATTAATAAAGATATTATATTAATGAAATTTTTCTTACTTTGGTGATTTAATATGGGCGAAAACGAAGAGAAAATTGTAATGCCAGGAGATAAATTAGGAATAATTGAACAGTATGTACCTGGAGAAGGTACTTATGATGACGATGGAGAAATTAAATCATCAGTACTAGGAAATGTTAAAATTAACCAAAAAAAGAGAATTATCTCAGTTGACTCAAAATTTGGAAAACCTGCTCTTTTGAAAAAAGGTGATATTGTATATGGCCAAATTACTGACATTAAACCGCAAAGGGCAAATATCAATATTGAATGTATCAAAGACAATCCTAGACCTTTAGCATTGCCATATATGGGAGCAATCCATATTTCCCAAGCTAAAAAGGATTATTTAGAAAAATTAGGGGATGCATTTAGAATAGGCGATATAGTCCAAGCTAAAGTAGTTAAAATAACTGGAGATAATGTTGATTTAAGTACTGTAGATAAAGATTGTGGTGTCCTAAAAGCGATGTGTACTCGATGCAGAGATTATATGCACACCACCAATAAAAAAGACGAAGTTCAATGTAACTCATGTAATAGAAAAGAAAAACGTAAAGTTTCAACAAACTATGTAAATTAAAATTAGGTAGATAATATGGATAATATTAAAATTCTTAATAAAACTGCTAATGAAATAGAATTTGAAATTGAAGACGAAAGTCATGGTGTATGCAATGCACTCAGACATATTTTAATGCAAGATGAAGATGTTGAATATGCAGTTTACAACATTGACCACCCACTTACTGGAAAACCAATAATGACCATTAAAACAAAAGAAGGAAATCCAAAAGATGCATTAAAAAGAGCTGCTGAACAACTTAAGGCAGATAGTGAATCATTCAAACAACTTATTGAAGAAAACTTATAACTTCAATATCTTTTACTTTTTTATGTGATTAATATGGGAAAATACCGAAATCCCAGCTTAACGACAGACATTTTTATTTTTGATGATGATTTAAATTTTATACTAATTAAACGTAAAAATGAACCATATAAAGACTACTGGGCACTGCCAGGTGGTTTTGTAGATTATGGGGAATGCGTTGAAGATGCGGCAATAAGAGAAGCTTTAGAAGAAACCAGCATTAATGTTGAACTAAAAGAACTTGTTGGAGTATATTCTGACCCTTCAAGAGATCCTCGAGGACATACTGTAAGCATAACCTACACTGCAAGAGGAAATATGAAAAAAATGAATGCTGCAGATGATGCATGTGACATAGGCCTTTTTAAACAGGAGGATTTGGAAAAAATAAACCTTGCTTTTGACCATGCAAAAATTATTAAGGATTGCCTAAAATCTATTATAATGTAAATATTAATATTAAAAAAAAGTATATATTTAAATAATTTAAAATAAAAATCTTAATTTGATATAAATAAAATAAGAGGTTGATAAAATGGAATTTTGCCCAGAATGTGGAGCAATGTTACTTCCTAACGATAATAAACTTAAATGCAGTTGCGGATATACAAAAGATTTATCTTCAGACAACAACGAATACTCCGTTTCACAAAAAGTGAAAGGTAAACAAGGTGTTGTTAATATGGGTGAAGTTGAAGATATGAGATCCCAAATAACAGAAGTATGTCCCGAATGTGGTCATGATAAAGCTTATTATGAATTAAAACAAACCAGAAGTGCTGATGAAGCACCTACAAGATTCTTTGAATGTGCTAAATGTGGACACAAATGGAGAGATTATGATTAAGAGGAAGCATTATGAAAGATTCTAAAGATAAAGAAAATAGAATTTCCAATCTGAAAAACATGTTTGATCATATGAACGATGATGAAACTGAAGAAAAAGCAGAGGAAAAAAAGGACGAATTAGATGACATTGAAGAAGATGAAGAGTTAATTAACTTCCTCAATGAAGGAATGGAAGAGTATGAACTTGATGATGAATATATCTACCGTCCAGGAAAAGATTCTATTGAAGCAGTTAATTTAGAAAATGATGCTGAAATCGATGAAAACTTCATTATTGAAACTGATATTAACGAAAAAATTGACAAGGAATCACAAGTAGTAAATAAAGCATCAGGATATGAAGATGCAATTAATGAAAATTTTGATAATATGGTTAACTTTAAAATAGGCGAAAAGCCAATTTTAGCCATAGTAAGTTTAATTTTAGGAATTATATTTATAATAGCTTCAGTTATAGTATTTAACTCCGGAACTGACAGAATTGTAGATAATGTAGTTTCCGGTGAAAATAACTTTTTAGTAGTTCTTTTAATAATTATTGGAGCATTGTTAATTATCTATGGATTATTTAAAATATTAAATGTTAAAAATCCATTTGATAGTATGTTTGATTCAATGAATGAGGATGAAGAACCAGATGAAAAATTGCAAAAAGCTGAAGAAAAACCAGAAGAGCCAACTATTCCTAAAAGTAATATTCCATTAGACAAAGAATCCTATAAAATTGGTGAATTTGATATGGATGAGCTTAAAAGTAGTCTCAAAAAATCTTTTTCTAAAACTGTCAACAAACCTGAAAAAACACACGAAGAAGTAGAAGAAGAAATTGATGTTGAAAATCTTCCTCCTGCACGTGAAAAAGACCCTGATGATAAAGGATTAATAAAAGAAGAAATTGAAGAAAGAGACTATGAGCAAGCACAGCTTGACGGCGAGTCCATTGATGAGATTTTTGCTGATGTTGAAGATTTGAAAGATGAAAAATAATTTTTTTATTGGGCCTGTGGTCTAGTCAGGAATGACACAGGACTTCGGATCCTGAAATCGGGGGTTCAAATCCCTCCAGGTCCGCTATTATTTTATTTAAACTATTTTTTAACCCTAACTAAAGCTTCCTTAAAAAAGTCTGGTACTAACGACCTGTAAATTGGGCTTTTAAGAACCATATTAATATCTGAATCTAAAATATAAGTGTAGCAATAGTCATCTTCTGCACGCATGCCCCTACCATAAGCCTGCATCAATGTCATGACAGTCTTATATGCATACCATTTCTGGTCTGTTTTTCTTCTCATGTTAATCTGTTTGTCTCCAAGATAAGGGAAAGGAATCTTATAGATTACCTGAAATCTGCACTTATCATAAGGCAAATCAACACCTTCACTCATTGACGGGGAAACAAGAACCAACGGATTTTCATCCTTTTCAAAATAATTCAATATTCTCTCACGATTATCAGAATTATGGGAAATCAATCTTGAGTTAATCAGATTATTATTGATGTAATGTTGGCACTTATAGCTGTTGGTATGAATCAGTCCCTTTTCGTCCTTATGCTTTTCAAGTATTTCCTTTAAGATAGGGATAGTTTTAGGAGCAGTCTTTTTAATCCTATTTTTGGACATTTTACCTGCAGGATTTAAAATTATAGGTCTTTTTTCTTTAGTGAATGGACTGTCAACCTTGATATGATATACTTCATCAGGGGATAGACCCAACCATTTAGCAAATAGATTACTGGACAGGATAGTTGCACTCATGAAAATTACAACATCCCCATATTTTAAAAGACTATCCTTTGCGTAATGATGAACCCTTAACGGCTTGAAAGAAACACCATTTTCATCACTGTCTATAACCCAATTTTTAGGTTCATTTTCAAGGTTTTTCTTAAGTGTCTTGAGTCTGGAAATTGTAGATCGAATCCTATCAGCCTTATTTTTAGATAAATCCTTAATTTCAATGTCTTCATATGATTCACTGATAGCTGAAATTTCTAAAAGCCAATCTTCAAGTTCACCGTCCTGAAGAGTCTCTTTGGATATGACTTTGCTTATATCTTTTTCCAAACGGTGATTATACAGGTTGACTTCCATTGTATTCATCAGTTTAGACTCGATATTGTGAGCTTCGTCTAAAATGAGAAGTGAACGGGTTCCAAAATGTTTTACATAGTTTAACTCTGCAATGGCATAGTCATAATTCATTAAAGTGATTGGTGAGTTGACAGCATTAGCCTTCTGCTGCCAGTAATGACAATGACCAGCTGACTGGTAAAATACAGCGCCACCAAATGAATCCTCAAATGCAAGTTCCGCATCCAAAGTCGGGTTTTTGGCAACACCGAATGCACAAAAGAAATTGCTTGAAGTAGGAGAGGTTTTACAGGCCCCCATATCACATGTAACATCAAGGCCATCATGCAAGCACGAAAAGTTAGACCTTCCCTTAACAAGAGGAAACTCAAATTCATTGCTGTACTGGGATTGAAGCTGTTTTGTCATGGTCAGAATATAAGCAGAACCATACATTTTTGCAAGCGTAGTTGCAATTGCAGATTTACCTGTACCTGTTCCAGCTTCCAAAATAATATACTTATAGCCTTGCTTAATTGCATCATCAATATCTTGAATAATCTCAAATTGACCAACCCTTGGCTCGTCAAACGGAAAGTTCTCAATTATCTCCTCATCAATATTGGGATATTGCTCCTTAAGTTCAAAAAATCTATTGACCTGCATCTTATGGTCTTCTATAGAATAGACTTCAGGAATCTCATCATCTAAAATAGAAGACGTTCTAGGTTGAGCGAAACTAAATAAATCTCTAGAAGGCTTTTTTTCACTAGATTTCTTATTACTACAAATACAATTGCTTTTAAGCATACCACAATTTGGACAAAACATAGAATTTGACATTAAAAATATATTAGTATAGCATGCTATAAATAAATTATATAAGAGCATTTGATAAGAAATATTTATAAGTGATAATATGGCTGAAAGAGGAAAATTATATGGAATTGGTGTTGGACCTGGAGATACTGAATTATTAACTTTAAAAGCTGTTAGAATATTGGAATCCGTACCGGTAGTTTTTTCACCAAAATCCTCAAAAGAAAAGGAAAGTATAGCACTTTCAATCGTCAAACCAGTGATTGAAGGTAGGGATGACTATAAAAAATTAATGCTAGTAGAACCAATATTTCCTATGATTGAAGACAAAGAAGAACTTGAAAAGGTCTGGACATCAGCTTCCGAGATGATTGCACAATATCTAGATACAGGACGCGATGTTGCATTCATAACCCTTGGTGACCCTTCAATTTTTAGTACTTACTCATATGTTCAAAAGAAACTGAAAGGAGCCTATGATATTGAAACCGTTCCTGGAATCACTTCATTTACAGCCTGTGCTGCTGCTCGTAATGAAGCATTGGTTGAACAAAATGATATTTTATCTGTTGTTCCTAAAATTGATGACAGATTAAATGATGTAATGGAATACAGCAATGCGATAGCTTTAATGAAAGCATCAAGAAACATGCGCAAACTGGAATTGAAAATTGAAAACAACAAACGCACTACAGACATATATTCCGTTCAAAACTGTACCCGAGAAAATGAAAAAATAATTGATGGCTTTTCAAAGGATAAACCTTATCTTACTACAACCATCATAAAACTGGATGATTAATTCGTATTGAGAGTTAATGGTTCAACTTCAAAAACACATTTGCCATCACCCATAGTATAACATTGAATTTCAATTACGCTTACAGGTGAATTGAAGTATTCAGAAAACAATGCTTCAAAGATACCAGTATCTAAAAAGCATGCAGGTTTTCCTGTTTTTGGCAACAGTTCACATTCAAAACAGTCTTTAGAAGTGATTTTTATTATATCACCTATTTCAAATGAGACCCTTCCCAAACCCTTGTTTTTCCAAAATTTAGCAATATTGTCCAAGAATATTTCCAGATTATCATCATATAATAAATCGAATAATGATTTGCCGATTTGATTACCCGTTGCCTGCAGGACAGGATCTATATTTATTCCCTCCTGGATAAGCATTGACCTTAAAGTATGGAATAATAAGACAGTGAAATCACCATCATCATTAATGATATTATTAATTAAGTAATCTTTTTGGGTTTCTTCAAGCTCTTTTTGTTCAGATAAGTTAACGGAACCCAAATATTTTGAATTAATGTAAAAAATCTTTTTTCTATTATCCTCAGGATGAATTTTATATGACACTATTCCCAATTCTCTTAAGCTTTTCAAGTGTACAGAAACAGTAGATTTGGATTT
Source organism: Methanobrevibacter millerae (assembly GCF_001477655.1). Lineage (NCBI taxonomy): Archaea > Methanobacteriati > Methanobacteriota > Methanobacteria > Methanobacteriales > Methanobacteriaceae > Methanobrevibacter > Methanobrevibacter millerae. The sequence continues at coordinate 2,437,963 of NZ_CP011266.1, forward strand.
ACCAGTATTTGAGACAATTTCATCAAATTCCATTTCACTATCCCTTAACATTTCCAAAATAGTGAGTTTTACTGGACTTTTAACTACATTAACACCTATATTGTTTTCAGAATTGGAGAATATTTGAATTGGTTTTTCATCACCCATTAATTTACACCTCTTAACTTTATTTTAAATTTTTAACTTAATATAATTAACTAAAATTATATTAAAAATTGAATAAATGCTATGATAAAAAATCAATAAATTTCTCAACTGTTCAATTAATCAAACGAACTATTCATTAAAACAAAATCTATATATAGTTAACATTTACATAGATATATTTAATCTATATGTTTATTCGTATGGATTGAAACAAAATTAATATGAGGAATATAATATGAAAGCTAACGCTCAAAAAATAGCCGAAGGAGTATACTGGATTGGTGTTCTTGACTGGGATTTAAGAAGCTACCACGGATACACCTTAGATGGAACCACTTACAATGCATACATTGTATTTGGAGAAGACAAAGCAGCAATCATTGATAATGCTTACCCTGGAAAAACCGCTGAAATGATGGCACGTATCGATGATGCATTCGCACAAGAAGGAAGAGATGTAAAAGTTGACTACATCATCCAAAACCACGTTGAAAAAGACCACTCCGGTGTTTTATATGACTTACACAAAAGATTCCCTGAAGCACCAATCTACTGTACAGAAATTGCAGTAAAAGGACTTTTAAAACACTACCCTAAATTAGAAGGTGCAGAATTCATTACTGTTGGAACCGGCGACACATTAGATGTTGGTGGAAGAACCTTAGCATTTTTAGATGCTTTCTTGCTCCACTGGCCGGACAGCATGTTTACCTTACTTGCTGATGACACTGGAATTTTATTCCCTAACGACGCATTCGGTCAACACTTATGTTACACCAAAAGATTCAGTGACGAAATCCCTGAATACGTATTAATGGATGCTGCTCAAAAATTCTACGCAAACTTAATTACCCCACTTTCAAAATTAGTACTTAAAAAATTAAATGAAGTTGTAGAATTAGGATTACTCGATCAAATCAAAGTAATTGCACCATCCCACGGTCAAATCTGGACTGACCCAATGCAAATTATCGGAGCATACCAAAACTGGGCAACTGGTGTATGTGAAGACAAAATCACAATCATCTACGATACAATGCACTACTCAACCCAAACCATGGCTCACGAAATCGCTGAAGGTGCAATTTCCGAAGGATACGATGTTGAAATCTTCTTCTTACACGAAGATGAAAGATCAGAAATCGTTAAAAGTATCTTAACCAGTAAAGGAGTTGCAATCGGTGACCCTACAATCAACGATGTACCATACCCAAGTATCGGAGACATCATGTACTACTTAAAAGGTCTCTTATTCAACAGAACCGGTATTGAAAGAAAAGCTGTTACCTTTGGTTCCATGGGTGGAAGAGGAGGAGCTCCTGCTAAACTCGCTGAAGAATTAGGTAACTGTGGATTTGATATTGTAGACACTCAAGAAATTTACTTCATCCCAACCGAAGATGAAAACGAAGCAAGCTACGAATTAGGTAAAAAATTAGCACAAGCTTGTAAAGAATTATAATTTAATTAATGGAGATGTATTATTATGGTAAAATACGAACATGAAATTGGTATTACAAAAGGAACTCCTGTAGAAAAATTTGTTGCAGGAAACTTTGAAGGAGAAACTAACGAAGTAGGTATCTACTTAGCAATGTCCAGACAAGCTTCCAGAGCAGGTTACGGAGAATTAGCTGAAGTATTCAAAAGATTAGCATGGGAAGAAGCTGAACATGCTGCAAGATTCTGTGAAATGAACGGAATTATTAAAGATGACCTCAAAGCAAACATTGAATGGATGATGGGCGGAGAAAAAATGGCTAACGCTGAAAAAAGAGAAGCTTCTGAAAAAGCTCAAGAAGCTGGAATCGAAACCGCTGCTGATTTCTTCAGAGAAAGTTCCAAAGACGAAGGTCGTCACTACAAAATCTTAGAAGGTATTTTAGAAAGATACTTCTAAATTGGAAGAATTTATTTTCTTTCAATTTTTCTTATTTTTTACACCAACAACCAAAGCCTTTAAAAAAATATTATTTCATCCCATTCAAACCTTTTAATTTCTTATTCTCTTCCAAAAGATGTTCAATCTGCAAATCCTTCTCATCCAACTGCTGACTCGTTTCATCCAACAGCTGATTTAGTTCTTTTATTTGTAATTCTGACCTTTCCTTATAGATCAATCCTTCATAATCATTACTGTATAACGATTTAGATATCATAATTAACATCTCCTTACAAAAATCCTCATCATCCCTAAAATGAAATTTAATCATACTTTTAAGAATCTGATGCAAATCCAACTCAACAGTAAAATCAATTTGCCCAATCTCAGCAAACAACAGTGACAATTTTTCCATGGTATCTTTTGCATGATTTTCATCTACAAATATTGCAATGTAAGCAAAATACATCAATTCATTTAAGGATAGTTTTTGGTTATTTTCTATTTTATCATTCAATATTTTTATTCTTTTTGAAATTTTTCAAAAGTTACTCTATTCACCCTCAATTTGAATGTCTGGTCATGGGACTCACAAAGAATGCTTTCTCCTCCCAAGTCCATATTCGTCATGACAACTGAATTGGATGGAATATTGTTTTGATGTATCAAACCGATTTTATAATCATATATTGCATCAATCTTATTTTCTATAGGATATGTTTGATGCTCAACATTAATCGTTGATGTACAAGTTATATTATCTTTTGGATCAATTAATTGAGCACAATCCATTTCCAAAGGCCTGTTAGTTGCAGTCAACATATTCAAATCCAATTTTCGTTTGTATTTACCTGGAAAATCAAATGCTTCATGGACAGCTTCAGGATATTCATTTACAAAAAACCTAAAACTATGATCACGAGGATTATGGTTAGGTTCCACCATCATCTTATCCACAAGTGTTTCCAGCTTAATCTTTCCATCATTTTTCATAATTTCATATCACCAGTCTGTTTTTTTAAACCTCGAGGAAAAAAATTAAATCATACATATGCAGTATTCTATTTATTAAATAAAATATATAAATTAAATATGTCAACAAAGAACAATTTAACCTTATTTTTAAATATAACCTATTAAAATCAATATTATAATAAAACAGTGAATTATAACCAACATAAAGTTAACTCAAAAAAAGAAACAAACTCCATAACGAACATACAGAACTACTAAAAGAAAAAATAAAATTAAAAAACATTAAAAATAAAAGACTACTACTTCAATGAAAGTCAAACCTCAAAGAAATTCTATCCTCACTCAAAAATATGAAAAAAAATAATAACAACATACAAAGAATTAAACCTAACTCGTAACCGTACAAAACTAAACACTTTCAACCATCAACATTTTTTAAATACATGCTAAAAAATTGTTAAATAAAAACCCAAAAAATAGTAAACACATACTCAAAAATTAAAAATAATCTTTAAGGATGAAAAAATAATTATTTTCATCCTTTTATTTGCTATTTAATCTTTTTAAGTTGTCAATTTCTTTCAAAAGATGCTCAATTTCTAAATCTTTATCACCCATTTGTTTTTCAGCAAATTCCCTATACTGTTCTAATTGCTTATCCTTATCACCCATTTGTTTTTCAGCAAATTCCATATATTTTTGCATTTGCTGGTCTTTTTGTTCCATTTTTAACTCTAATTCTTTCATTCTCAATTCTGCACTTTCTTTATAGGTTAATGCTTCATAATCTTTCTCATACAAAGGTCTGGTTAGCATGGTTAACATCTCCTTACATTAATCATCATTATCATTGGAATGGAATCTTATTTGATGTGATGAAGAATTATTTCAACACGAGACTTATATAGTTAATTTTTGTAAATAGTGTTGTTAATTCCTTCATGCTTTCTATTTTAATTGGTTATTTTCTATTTTATAATAAAGCTTAAAGGAAACTTGCCACTAAACTGAATACAATAATCATTGCCATAATCACAGAAATTGAATTTACCAATGGCTTGTACTGATTTTCCGGAAGTTTATAGCTGAGTAAAATCTCAAGCATCTTTCCTCCGTCCAAAGGTTTCATTGGAAGCAAATTGAATGTACCTATTCCTAAGTTTAAAACAAACATCCATTGGAATAATTCTGCTAATCCAAAGTATATCCAAGGTAATGAGCCAAATGCATTGTTATTTAGTTCATAATGCTTAGCTGCCTGAATACCAAAGTAACCTACGGATTCATTGTTTGGATTTTTATCAAGCGTTATCGTATACGAGCCCTGATTCGTGCCGACAGTAACATTATCCCCTGGCTTGAATGATCCGACAACATTCAAATAGCTATCTGAATTGTCAACAGTATGGTTGTCTATTGACTCGATTACCATTCCTTCTTTTAAATATTGACTAGCTGGAGAATCGCTTACTACACGATTGATTTCTATACCGTTTTCAGAAAAATTGGCAGGAATTGCATATGATGAAATCACCAAAAACAAAACCAAAGCAATTGCGGCAAGGGACATGTTTGCAATTGAACCTGCAGCATAAACCCTAAGCTGAGATAATTTTGAAGATGCTTTCAATTCCTCTTCATCAGGCTCTACAAATGCACCGGGAATTATGGCAAACAACAATAAACCAATTGATTTGATGTTTATTTTCTCACTGACTGCAAGAATTCCATGGGAAAACTCATGAACAATCAAAACAGTAGCAAGTCCTATCAGACCATATCCTAAAGGAACATAGATTGACGAACCGGGCATTTCAACTCCAGGAATCACAAGAGACACGGAAGGTGTTGTTGAAATAGTTTCCAGTGACGATACTAAAAGCCATGCCATTGCAATCATTGCACCGAAAGCTACAAAAATACCGACCGTCATGAAATACTTCCAGAAGCGTGGAGAAATATTGGCAATACGACTGATAAGACCTCTTAACTTATCAGTTCTCCACATTATCACTGGAAATTCAATTGAAAATCCATGAGTGGATAATCTATTATTAAATATTAAAGCCACCGTCCAGATGACAAAGAAAGCTATCACATAATAATAAATCCCATTCATTAAAACACCACATTAACTACCAAAGTAGTGAATCGAAAAAGACAACGTCAACTATATCGCCTTTCTGATATCCTTCATCATTTTCATCAATGATGATATAGCTGTTCGCCTCTACCATTGAGCGAATAATTCCTGAACCTCTGTTCAGGATATGCCTTGCATGAGTATCATCTGAAAATGCACGGATAAAATCAGTTCTTCCAAGCTGAGAAGGTATTTTTAACTGGGCTTCCCTTTTTACAATATGGAAATCAAATTCCCTTGCCTGCATCTTGAATAAATATTTACGTGCAAACATATCAAACTGAGACATTGCAGCTACAGGCTGACCTGAAAATGTAAATATCATCTTATCATTGATTACACCGGCACCAAATGGCTTGCCCGGTCTTATTGCAACACCATGGAATAGAACTTCTCCCAAATCATCAACAACGTCAAGTACAACATCACCTTTACTGATAGCTGTTCCACCAGTAGTCATTATGACATCATAGTCTTTAGTTGCCTTTAAGACTTCTTCTCGAACCTCATCAAAAGTATCGCCAGCATGTGAAATGCTTACCAAAGCACCGGCATCCTCAATCATTGCCTTTATGGCGTATTTATTGGAATTGATGATTTTAGCCTTGTCAATTTCTTCCTTTGTAGGTTCAACAAGCTCATTACCTGTAATAATCAGCTTGATTTTCGGCTTTCTGTAAACTTCAACGCTGTCATAACCTGCTGAAGCAATCAGTCCCATCTCCTGATATCTGATAAAAGTATCTTTGGATAGGATTTTCTCCCCTTTCCTGATGTCTTCAGCTTTTGGAGAAACGTTTTCACCAGGAGTAACCTGAGAATAGATAGTTAACTCATCCCCATCTGTTGTAGTGTATTCCTTCATCAATACTGCATCCGCCCCTTCAGGAATGGGTGCGCCTGTAGCTATGACAATAGCTTCCCCCTCATTAATAGTTTTGTCACAGAAATCTCCTGCACCTATAGCATCAACTATCCTTAAAGTTTTAGGATTGGATTGTGATGCACCAAAAGTGTTTTCTCCCTTAAGTGCAAATCCATCCATTGCAGACTTATCGAATGGAGGTGAGTTATGATATGCCATGATATCCTCAGCCAAAACCCTTTTGTGAGCTTCAAATAATGGAACTTCTTCAGTGCCCATGACTTTTTGATGATTATCAATAAGCTTTAAAGCATTTCCTAAAGATTCCAATTTAGATAAAAACATATAAACACCAACCAACCAAATTTATGCCATATATTTTTCAATTACGCCATAATATGAATCTTTAAGTTCATCAATTGTAAATTCATTGTCATTGATTTTCAAGACATTTCCTTTAACTTCACCGATGACTTCTACAGGAACATCCATTTTAGACAATATTTCCTCACATGCATCAGCTTTAACTGTCAGCAAATATCTTCCATGACTTTCTGAGTAAAGCAATTGATTTTCATCCAATTCATCACTGGTCAATTCTACTTCACAACCTTTATCTGAAGATATTACCATTTCTGAAAGTGCAATAGCTAAACCACCTGCTGATACATCATGTATTGCAGTTATGTCATTATCTTCATCTTCATCCAAGAGGTTTAAAATTGTTTTAGCATTGGCAACTTCATCATCAATTCTGATTCTTGGAGCAACACCTTTTTCCAGATTGTGAATTGTACGGTGATATTCAGAACCTGTTAACTCATCATAGGTCTTACCAATCAATAGGATTTTGTCTCCTTCGTTTTTAAAGTCCATAGTTCTGATGTTTTCAATGTTTTCAACACCGATAACACCAACTGCAGGAGTCGGATTGATTTTGATTCCTTCAGTTTCATTGTAGAAACTTACATTACCGCTGATGACAGGTGCATCGAATTTTTCAGCCACTAAACTCATGCCTTCAATAGCTCTTTTGAACTGCCATAAAATATCAGGCTTTTCAGGATTTCCGAAGTTAAGACAGTCCACTACAGCATAAGGAGTAGCCCCCATTGAAACTACATTACGGATAGCTTCTGCAACACATCCTGCTGCTCCGTTAAATGGAGAGAGTTTGGTGTGAATTGTATTTGAGTCTGTGGTAAGTGCAATAGCTGTTTCATCATCAATTCTTAATACTGCTGCATCATCACCCGGCTTTACAACAGTCCTTACCTGAACCTCATGATCATATTGTTTGTAAACCCAGCTTTTGGAAGCAATATTTGGTGAAGACAGCAATTTAAGTAAAGATTCCTTAACTGGAGGATGTACAACTTCAACAGGTTCCAAGTCTTCTGGGATTTCTTCCAAAGGCCTGTTTAGTGAAGGCGGATCTGCCAATAGGATTGTTGGCAAGTCTGCAATTTCATCACCATCATCTGAAATGACCATATTGTTACCTTCTCTTACCTCACCGATTACAGCGGACACTATTTCATGCTTATCACAGATTTCTTTAGCTTTTTCAACATCATTAGGGTTTAAAACGAATACCATTCTTTCCTGGGATTCTGACAACATTATTTCATATGGAGTCATACCGGTTTCCCTTAATGGAATTGAACGTAAGTCTACAAATGCCGCATTGTCTGATTCATCTACAAGCTCTGAAATACAGCATGTGAGACCTCCACCACCTAAATCCTTAACACCACTTACATCGATTTCCTCTAATATTTCAAGTGATGCTTCAAGCACTCTTTTTTTAGTGAACGGATCTGCAACCTGTACAGCAGGCCTGTCTTCAGTTTCAGAGTCAGACGTTAACTCTTCTGAAGCGAATGTTACACCGTGAATTCCGTCACGTCCTGTGGTTCCGCCCATAAGGAAGAATACATCCCCAACATAAGGTGCCTGACCGCGTACAATCTTATCCTTTTCAACAAGACCTACACACATTACGTTTACTAAAGGATTTGTTCTAAATGATTCATCAAATTCTATTTCACCGGCAACGGTTGGAACACCGACACGGTTACCGTAATCTGAAATTCCCTTTACGACATGTTCGAATAAATATCTTGATTTTTCATCTTCTAATGGTCCGAATCTTAAGGAATCTAGAAGAGCAATAGGCATTGCACCCATTGAAATGATATCTCTTAAAATACCACCAATACCTGTTCCAGCCCCACCATAAGGTTCAATAGCTGATGGATGGTTGTGTGATTCCATTCCTACTGCAAGAGCATATTTATCAGTTACTGACACTAATCCTGCATCGTCACCCGGACCTAAAATGATATTTTCTCCTTCAGTCGGGAAAGTACCTAAAATTGGCCTACTGCTTTTGTATGAACAGTGCTCGGAAAACATTACATCCAACATGCCTTCCTCTAGCTCATTCATTTTCCTACCAAGAATACCTTCAATATATTCTACTTCAGAATCTGTTAAAGTCATTTAAAACACCTTAGATATTTTTTATGGATATGACTACTTTTTCGCCTTCTATATCCCATTCTTTTTCATAATCACTATCTTTATCGCAAATTTCACTATCCACAATCGTTAAGCTTTTTGCTCTAACTTCATGTGAGATAAACTCAGATTGTGGAGTGATTAAATCTTTAAAATCAGAAGTTGTCTCAACACAAACATCGATGTTTGCTTCCACATCCAAATCCATGTCTTTTCTCATGTCCTGAACTCTTCTTATGAGTTCACGAGCCATAGCTTCCTGTTTGATTTCAGGAGTTATATTTGTATTTACAAATACATTTCCACCTTCAAATTCTGATGAAACAAAGTCATCTGGAAGTTCTGAATCAAATAATACATCATCAGCAGATAATTCATGTCCTTCAATGCTAATGCTTCCGTTGGCTTCAAGGTCTGCTTTGATTTGGTTACCGTCACCCTGTTTTAACGCAGCCATTACCTTACCCATATCTCCTTTAAGTCTTGGACCTAAGGTCTTGAGGTTAGGTTTTGCATTGAATGATAACTTTTCAAATTCACTGGCACATAAAACATCTTTTGTATTGGACTGATCTTTAATGATATCAGTTAACTCTTCAATAGCTTTTAAAACATCTTCATCCTGAGATACAACAGTAATATCTGAAACAGGCCATCTGAGTTTGTATTGTGCAATGTCACGTGCCCTTATGGATGCATCTATTACCTCACGCACAACATCCATTTTGCTTTCAAGCTCTTCATCAATTGCATCCTCATCGTAACCCCAATCATTCATGTGAATACTTTCAGGCGCATCAGAATTTACTCCTTTTACAAGATTGTCATAGATTTCTTCAGACACATGAGGAGCAATAGGACATAATACAAAGATTAGTTTGGTAAGTGCAGTGTATAAACTGTAATATGCACCTAATTTATCAGGATCATCACTTTCAACCCATGTTCTTCCACGAATAAGCCTTACATACCAGCGGCTTAAGTCTTCAAGTATAAAGTTATTTATCTTTCTTGTAGCCTTATGGAAGAATAGTTTATCAAAATCATCGGCTACATCTTTTACCAGAGTATTTGCTTTTGATATAATCCATCTGTCTTCAGGCCTTAAGATAATGTCATCTTCAGTTACATCCATTGGGTTAAAGTTATCTAAAGACATGTAGGTTGTTGAGAATACATAAACATTCCATAAGATGTTGAACATCTTGTTAATGTTCAATAATTCATCCCATACGAACTTCAAGTCGTCCCATGGTTTTGAAGCCCATAACAGGTAGAACCTTAAAACATCTGCACCGTATTTTTCAATTACCTCTTCAGGAGATACTACATTACCTAATGATTTGGACATTTTGTTTCCTTTTTCATCTAAAACAAATCCGTGCATCAATACTTTTTTATATGGACTCCTACCCATTGAAATTACTCCTGTTCCGAGTTGAGAATAGAACCATCCTCTGGTTTGGTCATGCCCTTCTGTGATAAAGTCATATGGATACCAGTCTTCGAATTTTTCCTTTTCTTCAGGATAGTATAGTGAAGCCCATCCTGCCACACCGGAGTCAATCCATACATCCAATACGTCAGGAATTCTTTTGATAGCTTTTCCGCAGCCGTCACATTTCACTTCAACTTCATCAACATATGGCCTGTGGATGAGTTCAGCGTCACTGACATTGATTTCATTTAGCGCTTCGGATTTAAGTTCGTCAAGTGAACCGATTACCTTTAGCTCGCCGCAGTCAGGACATTCCCATATAGGAATTGGAATACCCCAATATCTTTGTCTTGAAATTGTCCAGTCACGTGCATTATCTACCCAATCATGGAATCTGCCTTCTCCAGCCCATTTAGGTACCCATTCGACTTTTGCAATTTCATCCAACATTTGCTGTTTGATTTCAGTGACTTTCAAGAACCATTGTTTGGTTGCACGATATATGATTGGAGTTTTACATCTCCAGCAAACACCGTATCTGTGCTCGATGGTTTCCACTCTGTACATCAAGTTTTTAGCCTGTAAGTCTTCAATGATTTGCTGGTTTTCTTCTTTAGTGAATTTACCATTGTATTTACCCGCATCTTCAGTGAAACATCCGTCTTCACCCACAGGACAGAATATTGGAAGTCCGTTAGCCTGACCTACTTCAAAGTCGTCCGGACCGTGTCCCGGTGCGGTGTGAACTAAACCTGTACCTTCGCCTAACTCTACATGGTCTCCAGGCAATATTGTATGAACCTTTTCAATTTCTGAGTCAAATTCCATCTGTTTTGGAATTTCATCAGCCAAAATATAATCATAAGCCATACCTATTAACTCTTGACCTTTAACTGTTTTGATTATTTCATACATTACTTCTTTTTCTTCGATGACTTGGTCTTCTTCGTCTTCTTTTTCAGCAGGGATTTTAGTCTTATGGATTTTGACCTGTTTTCCTAAAACATCTTCCATCAGATTTTCAGCCAAAATATAGGTTTCTCCATCTTTTGAAACATAAACATAATCAAATTCAGGATTTGCACAGATTGCAAGGTTTGCAGGCAATGTCCATGGAGTTGTTGTCCAAACAAGGAAATAGGTATTTTCTTCACCAGTCACCGGAAACTTAATGAATATGGAAGGGTCAACCTTTTCTTCATATTCAATTTCTGCAGCTGCAAGAGCGGTTCCACAGTGAGGACACCAGCTAATTACCCTCTGGTCGTTTACAAGCAAATCCTGTTCGTTTGCTCTTTTAAGTGTCCACCATGATGATTCCATATACTTTGGATCCAAGGTCATGTATGGATCATCCCAATCCATCCAAACACCCAATTGGTCGAATTGCTCTTCCATTGCCACTTTGTTTTCCATTGCAAATTCTCTACATTTATCTACAAAAGCGGCTATTCCAATTTTTTCTTCGATATCCTGTTTGGACTGGATATCCATTAAATGTTCCACTTTGTTTTCAATTGGAAGACCGTGCATATCCCATCCGGCCTGGCGTCTTAGGCTGAATCCGTTCATGGATTTGAAACGTAAGTACGTATCTTTAATTGTCTTGTTCCAGGCTGTACCTAAGTGTATTCTTCCGCTACAGTAAGGTGGACCATCTAAAAATGAGTATCTAGGACCATTTTCTCTAAGTTTGTTTACTTTTGAAAATGTATCCTCATCTTTCCAGAATTTTTGAATCTTTTTTTCTAATTTTTTATGTTCATATGACTTGTCTGCCTCTTTTATTGGCATGATAAAATTCTCCATAAAATCAATTTATGTCGTCTATTAAAATGAAAAAGTGACTGTATCACTAATGCTATAAGGGTAACGATTTCCCTTTAAACAATTTTGATTTCCATATTTTCAACATGCAAATCAATTAGTTTATAATATATATCTTTATATAAGAATTAATAAATAAATGTTATGAAATATTAGTTTTTTAGAAAAAATTTTTGAAAAAGGGATTAAAATGAAAATTATATACTGGAGTGACTTTAACTGTCCGTATTCATACATCGGTTATACAAGGCTTAGAAAGGCTATTGATGAATTGGGATTAAAGATTGAAATGGAAATGAAAGCATTCGAACTTGAAGAGGAACTTGAAGAAAATGTTGTTGTGCCAATGCGCAATCATTATGCAAGAAAATACGGAATACCTGAGTTTGAAGCGACAAAACAGCTTAATGAAATTGATGAAATAGGCCATGAGGAAGGCCTGGATTTGGACTATTCCAATGCAGAGATTTCACCATCAAAAGACGCTCACAGATTATTGAAACTTACAATGAGCAAAAACGATCCCCAATTAGTTGAAAATATTATAGAAAAACTATATAGGGCTTTTTTATGTGAAAACAAAACATTAAACGATAAGAATCTGTTAATTGAAATCGCATCATCTGAAGGAATTGATACAAAAGAAGTCCGCGATATGCTTGAAAGCGATGCATATAAAGTGGAAGTTGAAATTGACAAGGAAGATGCCAAACTGAATAGGGTATATGCCGTGCCATGCTATTTTATTGAAAACGGAGATGAAATTCTAGCAATTCCCGGAGCACTTACATGCGAAGAATTCAAAAATGCACTCCAGGATTTGAAAAGCGGTGAAATCGAATCAAAAACTTTTGAATGATGTAGATAGCACCAGATGATTTTTATGAATTGAAAATTAAAAGCAATTAAATTAAAAACTTGATATATAATTTCATGATAAATCCCTGAAACCTACTTTAAAATTAATGAAAAATTAATTATTTGACCACTTAAATTTTTCCAAGATATTGAAAAATTACATCATGAAAACAAAATTGCTTTTAAAAATAAGTTAAATTTAATATAAAGAAATATTATAAGCTATATCCTATGATAGAAATAAAATATGCTGATAATTATATAAAAAGACTATTAGGATTAATGTTTAAAAAAGATATTGATTATGGATTATTATTTATTTTAAAATATGGGTCCAGTATCCATACATGTTTCATGAACTTTACGATAGATGTGTATTTTTTAGATGAAAACAAAATAATTTTTGAGAAAGTCACACTTAAACCATGGAAATTCTACAAGCCATCAAAAAAAGCAAAATATATCTTAGAAACAAAAAAGAATCATATTAATTTAAAAAAAGGTGAAAAACTAGAGTTAAACAAACTCTAAAAGATCTTTTGGATGTTCAAATATCTGAATATCATCAATTTCAGCGAGCTTACGGGTATTTTCAATGTCAATATCGCGCATATACATGGTTATGATTTTTCCTTCAGAAATCGCATCATAAGGACAGGTATTCCTGCACTGTCCGCATCCGACACATTTTGTCAAATCAATTTCATCATGAGGAATGATTGCACCTTCAGGACATACCAATGCTGCAACACACTCATCACAGTTTTGACATTTGGTGGTTTCCATTTTTGAAGGTAAAACTGTGTCAATTGGTCCCGGATGAATATCAACTGGAACCATAAAAGTCTTAACAGCACCTTTACCTGCCTGTGCAACGGCATTAGTCACCAAAGTATCAGCTATACCGTGAACAATCTTAGAAACTGTATTTGCTGTTGCCGGAGATACAATCAACAAATCATATTTACCAAGTGAGAGTCTGCCTGTTATAGGATATGAAAATTTTTGGTTGGAATCTGTTGCAAGTTCCCTGTATTTGCCACCAGTCAATCTGGTAACCCTTTCGTATAGACCATACATCTTCAATACGTCTTCAGCAGCACCTGAAAGAAATATTGTGACTTCATGGTCTTTAGCTAATTTTTCAGCTACCCGAACAGATTCATTTAGTAAATGACCTGCACCTGTAAAAGCAAACCCTATTCTCATAGTAATCTATAATGCATGATATTGGTAAGCATCCCTGTCAGAGAATGCATAATCCAAGGTTACGTATTGGTTCATGAATTCAGCAACTTCATCAGCGATGTTTTCCTTATCGACTGCAACACGTTTAATGAATTCAGCGACTTCAGACATTTCTTTTTCTTTCAATCCTCTTCTGGTAATTTCCTGAGTTCCTATTCTGATACCGGACGGATTATCGGAATTATCTCTGTCATCACCAGGTAAAAGGTTTTTGTTTAAGACAACATTATTGTCAGCAAGCTCTTTTGCAATGTCTGATGCTGATCTGATTGAACTTAAATCAACAGCGATTTGGTGGGATTGAGTGAATCCTTGATCTTCACATAATACGTCAAATCCTAATTCATACATTGCCTGACCTAATGCCTGAGCGTTTTTAATGGTCTGTTTTGCATAAGCTTCTCCGAATTCCAACATTTCAGCAGTTGCAATACCTAAACCAAGCAAATGGTGTAAATGGTGGTTACTTACAACACCCGGAAATACTGCATTGTCAATTAACTCTTCGTTTTCTTTGTTTGAAAGGATAATTCCACCTTGTGGACCAGGGAATGTTTTGTGGGTACTTCCCATCATTACGTCTGCTCCTTCCTTAAGAGGTTGTTGGAATTGGCCTCCCGCAATAAGACCTAATACGTGAGCTCCATCATACATAATAGTTGCTCCAACTTCATCAGCTGCTTCACGAGCTTCTTTGATAGGATGTGGGAATAGGAATAAGCTTCCTCCGAACAATACTATTTTTGGTTTTTCTTCGAGGATTTTTTTGTTCATTGCATCAATGTCAATGTTCATGATATCTTTGTTTAAAGGATGGAAAACAGTTTTAAGTCCGCGAATACCTGCAGCACTTACATCAGCATGAGAAATGTGTCCTCCTGATGGAACTTCCAAAGCCATTACTTTTTCACCAGGTTTTGCAAATCCAAAGAATGCTGCCAAGTTTGCTGTTACACCTGAAACAGGCTGAACATTTGCATATTCACAGTCATATACTTTGCATGAAAGTTTTTTGGTCATGTCTTCCACTTGGTCGACATACTGACATCCTTCATAGAATCTTTGAAAAGCTTGTCCTTCTGCATATCTGTGAGCAAAATCTGTTGCCAATGCTTCAGTAACTTCTACACTGGTTACATTTTCAGAAGCAATCAAATTAATACTGTTTCTCATATATTGAGTATGTTCTTTTGCAATTTCTTCAAATTTTAAAATTTCATCATGATAATTAGTCATTTACTACACCTAATCTAAATTAAAAAAATATGATTTAAGATATGTTTATAATACAATATAAGTATTTATGAAAAAATTAAATTTTCAGCTATATTTCAAATTGATTTTTAAAAAAAATATAACATAAAAAAGAATAACGAATGCAACAATTAGAAATATTGTGCCTGCAGGAAATATAGACATTACACCAAATCCGTCAACCAAAAATCCTCCAATAGCAATTCCCATAGCGATTCCACCATTCAATATGCTTAAAAATATTCCGTTTGCAAGCTCCAAATCATCTTCAAGCACTGAAGTTTCAATGTATTGTATCAGGTTGTATCCCATGCCATCAAGTATGCCAAATATTAAAATCAGTATTAACACTAAAATCAGATAATCTGATGAAAAATACATTAGAACAAAAATCAAAGCACAAACTACTTGAAATATAATTAATGTTAACTTATCCCTTATTACAATCAATTTGCCTCCAAGCCATGTTCCGAAGATTGAAAACAATCCATAAGTGAATAGGAAAACACTTAACTTATAGGTATAAATATGTGTAACATTCTGCAGGAAGTACGGAAGGTAATTGTAGACTATGCTTGCACCAATTGGCATCATAATAATTCCTACGGAAGCTAATATGAATTGCCTGGACTTCAATAATGAAAAAGGTATTTCATGACTTTCATATCTGCCGGGAATTCTTGGGAAAAATATGATAATCAAAAGCAATGTTAAAAAGTTAAATGCAAAAATCCATGACATCGCCGTCTGATATCCAAATACTGTACCCAAAGCTGTCGTAATAGGCAATCCTACAATACTTCCAACTGATATTCCAAGTAATATTTTTGTAATGTAATCCTGCTTTTCGCCTTCAGGAGCTATCTCTTCACATACGGTTAATGCAATGGATATAAAAGCAGGATAGAAAGCTGCAGACAATATTCTAAAAAATGATGCAATTAGAATGTTATTTATAAAAATAATAACGATATTAGAAACTGCAAAAATTGACAAAATGCTAACAAATGTCGATTTTCTTTCAAATCTGGAAAACAGCATCGGTGTGAACAATCCAAAAATCGCGATAGCAAATGTGAAAGAACTAACATACAATCCTGAAATTGAAATGGATGTGTTGAAAAATTGTGAAATTTCAGAAATAATACCTATAATGCTTAAAGGAGTGTTAATACCTAAAGAAGAAAGCATTAATATATAAAAGTAGTTTTGGATTATTTTTCATTAAAAATAGATATTAGATGAAACAATATAAAAAAGTTTGTAAAAAAAGTAAAAAAAGAAATAGAGATTAAAAAATCTCTAAATCTATTTACCTATGTCTTCAAGAGCAGCACTGATTTGTGCCATAATTTGATCAGTTTTGAAGTGTTGTTGATCCATTGCACCGGAAGGACATGCACCTACACAGGTACCGCATCCTTTACATAATGCAGTGTTGATTTCTGCGTGGTTGGAACCAGCGTCACCAACAATGGTAATAGCACCGAATGGACATAATTCGACACAAACTTCACAAGCACCACAAATAACTTCATCAGTACGTGCGACAATAGGTTCGATTTCTACTTCACCTTTAGCCATAGGGATAGCTGCTCTGGATGCTGCAGCTGAACCTTGTGCTACAGAGTCAGGAATATCTTTAGGACCTTGAGCTACACCAGCAATGTAAACACCGTCAGTTAAGGTGTCAACAGGTCTGAGTTTAGGGTGAGCTTCCATGTAGAATCCGTCTGCAGATCTGGAAAGACCTAAGGTTTGTCTGAGTTCGTCGGATCCTGCGGAGTGTTCGAGACCAACGCTTAATACAACTAAATCATAAGTGTATTCAGTTACTTTACCGAGTAAAGTGTCTTCTGCTCTGATAGTTAAGGTTAAGTCATCGTTTTCTAAGATTTGAGCAGGCCTGCCTCTAATGAATTCAATTCCGTATTTTTCTTGAGAGGTTTTGTAGAACTCTTCGTATCCTTTACCGAATGAACGGATATCCATGTAGTAACAGGTTACTTCAGTGTCAGGTTCGTGGTCAATACATAATTGAGCGTTTTTCATGGAGTACATACAACATACTCTGGAACAGTAAGGTTTACCGATTTGCTCATCTCTGGAACCGACACAGTGGATGAATGCAACACGTTTAGGTTCAATACCATCTGAAGGTTTGATAACGTGTCCACCAGTAGGACCTGATGCGTTAATCATTCTTTCAATTTCCATTGCAGTAATTACGTTAGTGTAACGGCCGTATCCGTATTGGTAGATTCCGGATGGGTCGAATGGGTCGTAACCGATTGCTGCGATAATAGTACCAACTTCTAATTCAATTTTAGAAGGTTTTTGGTTGTGATCGATTGCATCTGGACCACATGCTTGTACACATAAGTTACATTCGATACAGTAGTCTTTATCAATAGTTGCACATAATGGTACAGCTTGAGGGAATGGAATGTAAGCAGCTTTTACCATACCTACACCTTCGTCGTAGTAGTTAGGTATTTCGATAGGACAAGCTTCTTGACATGCTCCACATCCAGTACATAAATCTTCATCTACATATCTTGCTTTTTTCTCTACAGTTACTTTGAAGTTTCCAATATATCCGTCTACTTCAGTTACTTCTGCATAAGAAATTAATTCGATGTTTTCATGTTTGGAACAGTCTACCATTTTAGGTGCTAAAATACACATTGAACAGTCGAGAGTAGGGAATGTTTTATCTAATTGTCCCATTCTTCCACCGATGGTTGGGTTTCTTTCTACCATGTAGGTTTTGAATCCCATATCACCTAAATCTAAAGCGGTTTGGATACCAGCTACTCCACCACCAATAACTAATGCTTTGTTATCTACAGGCACTTTGGTAGCTTCTAATGGTTCAAGTAATCTTGCTTTTGCAACAGCCATACGAGTTAAGTCTTTAGCTTTTTCAGTTGCTTCTTCAGGTTGGTTCATGTGTACCCAGGAGTCTTGTTCTCTTAAGTTAGCAAATTCAAATAAGAATTTGTTTAATCCTGCTTCTTCTACACATCTACGGAAAGTAGGTTCGTGAAGACGAGGGGAACAAGCTGCTACAACAACTCTGTTTAAGTTTTTCTCTTTGATGTCCTCTTGGATCATAGCTTGACCAGGGTCGGAACACATGTATTTGTAATCGGTTGCGTGAACTACGCCAGGTAAAGTCTTAGCGTATTCAGCTACGGAAGGACAGTCTACTACTCCACCGACGTTAACACCACAGTGACAGACGTAAACACCTATCCTTAATTCTTCATTATTATCTCTTATTTCTTCTGCCATAATTTTCACCTTGTACAAGTGTGCGAAATTATCTAACATAGAGTTAGATATTAAATATGTAGTATGAACACATTTATAAAGCTTTCTGAAAACATATTGGAGTAAAGTATATATATGATGAGATAAAATATTTCTAAAAATCAAATGATTTAAAAAATAAAGCTTTTTAAAAGCTTATTTATTCTAATAAAAAATTTCATCAATAATTTTTAGGAATACAAAAATTTAAAATCATAAAAATATGGCAAAAATGAGCTATAATAACATCAAAATTACAGGTAAGGTAACTAGTGAAATTACAGTATTAATCAGTATGCAATCTGAAGTTAATTCATAGTCCAATTTATAAGTAATAGCCAACACTAAAGATAACATTCCTGAAGGCATTGCAGCTTCAATGATAGGAATCTTGAATTGCAAGTCCAAAAGACCCAAGTGAGAAACAATAAAAGATGCAATCAACGGAAAGATTAAAAGTTTCATGATTGAAGTAAAGATAATCATGTTTTTAGAACGTTTGATTCCACCAAAATCAATAGAAATACCTAATGATAACATAATTAACGGTATTGTACCATTACCAAGATAATTAACAGTATTTTCCAATACAGGGCCGATAGAAATATGGGTTATATTTAATAAAATTCCAAGGATAATGGCCCATAAAGGCGGGAAAAATGCAATTTTTTTAACAGCAGTCTTTGGAGATCCTCCAAATTTTAAAACCAATGCAAAAGATAAAATTAAAAATATGACACTTGTTGCCATATCACAAAATATAGCCCTTAAAAATCCTTCGCTTCCATAAACTCCAATACTAATAGGATATCCCATAAATCCAGTATTAGCAATCATAATTGTTACCAAAACACTCCAAAGCATTTTATCTGAAAGATTGAATCTCTTTAAAATGAAATATGAAATGATTCCAGTTACAAAAGATGATGCCAAAATAACAAAAGGAAGAATTCCTAAAGAGGATATCATTGATAAATCTGCAGTATAAAGTGCAGAAAAAATCATGCTTGGAAGCATAATGTAAATCACTATATTATTTAAAGTATCAACATTATCAACAGATAAAAAATCAATGCGCTTGAGGATATAACCTAAAGCAATCATTATAATGATAGATAAAATAGTAATTTGTATAGCGTCCATTATTAAAAGTAGATATTTATATTATTTAAAATTAAAGGAAAAAGAAAAATAGAAGAAGATATTTAATCAACAATACCTTCATTAGTAATTTTGAATACACATTCACCTTCAGGTAAATGAGGGCTGTCGACTAAACGAGCAATTCTTTTACCTGCAAGTCCTTTTTTAAGCCAAATCCTATAAGTAGAAGCATGTCCTAAAACATGTCCACCAATAGCTTTAGTAGGACTTCCAAAGAATGAATCCGGTTTAGCCTGAACCTGATTTGTAATAAATACTGCAACATTATATGTGTTAGCAATTTGTTGAAGTGAATGTAAATGTTGATTTAATTTTTGTTGTCTTACAGCTAAAGATTCCCTACCAACATATTCCGCTCTGAAGTGAGCCATTAATGAATCCACAATAACCAATTTAACATTGGTACCATTTTGAATTAATTCATTAATCTTATCTACCATCAATATTTGGTGTGAAGAATTGAAAGCCCGTGCAACATGAATCCTTTGTAAAACATCTTCTAAATCCAATTCAAAACCATTAGCAATTTGTTTAATCCTTTCTGGACGGAATGTATTTTCAGTATCAACAAAAACACAATCTCCATCAAGACCACCCAATTCTTCAGGCAATTGAACAGTTACAGCTAATTCATGAGAGATTTGACTTTTACCTGATCCGAATTCACCAAATACTTCGGTGATAGCTTGAGTTTCTATACCACCAGCAATTAAATCATTGAACCCTTTACTTCCTACAGAAATGTGGCCCACATCTTTTCTTCTTTCATCAACTTCCAATGCAGTTTCAAAACCTATGTCTTCAGCTTTACGTGCAGCTTCAATAACTTTTTCTGCAACACCTTCACCAATTTCTGCTTTAACTGATAATTCTTTAGGAGTAGCGGTTGCTAATCTCATCATATCTGCGAAACCTGCATCTCTTAATTTTTCTGCTGTCTTTTCACCGACACTTGGTAAATCTTCTAATTCCACCATAATAATCCATCCTTATTTTATTTAGTAATATTTTTGTAAAATTTTTCTTGGGTTGAGTTTTCTAACTTCATTATATTCATCATAGCTAACATTTGCAATAATTTCTACAGTGAGACCTTCTAAGTCTTCAATTCTTCCATCTAAAGCTCCAGGATCATCAGTAACTATATTGATAATTTCTTCCCTAGGCATTTCTAATAAATCTTCAACTAAATTATCAAAGAATGTAACACCTATATCACCAGTATCATCAACTAAAGTTGTTGGAATCATAAGAGTGGTTCTTGGTTCATCAAATGTTTCACCACAGAAATCACACATTGTTTCTCCATCAAGTTCAACATCACCAATAGTATTAGAACAATGCGGACATTTTCTGAGAAGTAATCTTTCAGAGACAATATCCTGAAGAGTTCCGGTAACACGAACGTTAACATCATTATCTTCTATTGCTTCAATTTCTTTTGGAACATAAATTGCTTCTTTGAGTTCATCAAATGAAGGTAAGTTCATTAACTCTTCATCGCTTGGTTTAACAATAGCAGTAGATTCAGCAATATTTAAAGTCAATTGGTCATTATATAAATCTATCCTAGGATTTTGAATTTTAATAGCTTCTCCTTCATCAAATTCTCTTTTAGCATTTTCTCCCCACAATGATACTCTGATAGCTTGAGAATTATCAGCAATTTCTATATTTCTTAGTAAGTATTTACTACCGTCATCTCTTTCTAATTCACGAACATCAAATACCTCAAAGATTCTTCCAACAACATAAATATTTTCATCATATTCGTCTAAATCTGAAATTTCACGATATTCATAAATCATTTTTTCTAATGTCTCGAATGATGGTAAAAATTTAGCTTGATCTTCTGATAAACTAATAACTCTTGAAGATGAGCCAATGTTTAAACTAATTGAATCCATGCTAAATCTTACTCTTGCATTTTCAAGCAGATATGCATTTCCAACATCCAAATCAACATTGGTTTTGTCATCCCATAATGATAATTGAATTACTTCAGTACCATCAGAAAATGATGCTGAACGAACTTTACCTTGAGAACCATCGGATGGTCTTTCAAAAGTCCTTATATCGCCGACAGACATTATCCTACCCATTACATCAACATCAATATTCTCTTCATCACCCAATACAACTTGTTCGATTTGCATTGGCTGTAATTTCTCTTTGATATTGTTGAAAATTAATTCATCATCTTCTGATAAGTTTTTAGGATTGACAGATATTTGAGTTGAGAAATTTGTATTAATAGAATGACCCTCTTCAGTATATTCATCATAGACAACAGTTCCACCAATTAATTTTACAATATCTCCTTTTTTAATTTCAATATCTGCACTTTCTCCCCATAAAGTGACCCTAATGGACCCAGTATCATCTGTAATATTGAAATTTCTTAATTGGCCTTCACTTTTATCAGATTTTCTAATGAATTTTCTGATATCCTGCAACTTAGTTACAACACCAATTATTGAAATATCACTGTCTCCGTCATCCAAATCACCGATTTTTGAAACCTCATGCTCAAATTCTGGAACATCAAAGTCCCCTTTAATTATTCTTCCATCCCAATGACTTAAAGATTTTTCATCGTTTCTTTCTCTTACTTGAGCTTGAAGAATTTTTACGGTATCGCCATCGTTTAATTCAAGAGATTGAATTAAATCAACATTATTATTCCATAAAGTATATGAGATTGTTCCAGATGCATCCTGAAGTTCCAATGATGCAACTTTTCCATCCTTACCATTCTTATTATATGTTCTAACAGGAGGAATTCTAGTAATTCTTGCAATAACATTTACTGTTGTATTGGCCTGAACATCTTTGATTGGAGTAATTTCTTCAGTATATGTTGGATAATCTGAAGGATCAGCATCAACTGCTTTTTCAAAAACAGATCTAGGTCTCATTGAAGCTTCAAGACCAGAATAACCATCTTTAATATCAACTCCACCAACATGGACAATATCTCCTTCAGAAATATTTTTTAAATGTTTGATGTTTTCTGTCCATAGGACAACACGAATTTTTCCTGTTTTATCTTCAACATCAACATTACACACTTTTCCAGAGTTTCCTTTACGTGTTTTAAATGATCTTGGATTGCTGATTGTTTTAACAACACCAGTGAAAGATTTGTCTTTATCACCATCTTCCAGTAATCCAATATTGTCGCTGGAATATTCTTCCCTTTCGGTTAAAATTTCGTTTTCGCTTTCAACATATCTGCCAACAATTTGATCAGCGAAAGTTTCTTCATTCATAAAAGATACATCTGAATTTTCTTTTTTGAGTTTATTCATTTCATCCAAAAATTCATCTTCACTCATATAATCTTTAATCTGATTATATTTTTCTAAAAGTTCGTTAGTCATTACAACTTTTTCAAATGAAGAATCTGCATCATCAATAGAATCTTCAGATTTTGAAATATCAGCTGCACCAATATGATTCTTAACAACTTCTTTTGCAATGTCTACCTCATCCATAAAAGGCAAATCTTCAAAATTTGGACGAATTTGCTCTATTTCATTTAAAAATTCTTCTTCAGAGAGTATATCTTTGACTTTATTGTATTGTTCTAAAATTTCTTTTTCCATACCAAACCCCTCATAAGAAAGTTAATTATTATTTTGTATTTTACTATAATATAAGTAATGTGGGAGAGCATTTGACAAGTAATATTTTATAGAAAAATTACTTAAAATGCATTAAATTTTAAATAAATAAATATAAAAGTGATGATTCTTAATATGCATTAGGATTTTTCTTTACAACGGTTTTAATCATTATACCTAAATCCAAACCCATGTGCCAGTTTTCTACATATTCTATATCAAATTCTATACGTTTTTTGATTGAAGTATCTCCCCTACAACCATGGATTTGAGCCCAACCAGTAATACCTGGCCTAACCTGATGCTTAACCATATATTTAGGAATTTCTTTTCTGAATTCATCAACAAAATATGGCCTTTCAGGTCTTGGACCTACAACACTCATTTCACCTTTCAATACATTGAAAAATTGAGGCAACTCATCGATACTTGTCTTTCTTATAATGTCCCCAACCTTAGTTTTTCTAGGATCATCTTTTGTAGTCCATTCTGATTTCTCATCGCTAGGGCTTTGAACCCTCATGCTTCTAAATTTATACATATTAAAAGGTTCACCATGATAGCCTATTCTTTCCTGCTTGAAAATAATGGGCCCCGGAGAAGTCAGCTTAATTGCAATAGCTGTGATAATCATTATTGGAGAGGTTATAATTATAGCTATAATAGCAATAATATAATCAGAAAGATATTTTATAGTTTTATTAAATGCATCATCCAAAGGAACATACCTTATATTAATAATCGGAATATCTTCAATCATGTCAACTGATGGCTGAGCAGGAAAATACCTTATATAATCAGGAATGATTTCAGCTTTTATTCCCACGCGTTCACAGCTTTCCACCAACTCATTGATTTTATAATAGTATTTTAATGGAATAGCTAAAACGACACGGTCAAAATTATTGTTTTCCAAAATTTCATCCAAGTCTTTAAATGATCCAATAATTTTGCTTCCTTCAATTTCCATTCCGACATGATTACTTCTTCCCAAAAATCCACTAATGTCAAAACCCAAATAAGGATTATTTCTAATTTTACGTGCAAAAGTAAAAGCCAAATCATTATCCCCAACAATAAGAATATGTTTAAGGTTTTTATTGTCCGTGCGTATTTTTTTAAGAAAGCTTCTGATTATGAATCTTTCTATTATACCAAATACAGTACCGATGACCCCCAAAAGGAACAACATGATTCTTGAGAAATTAGGTTGATTTAAAACAAATAATATAGCAACCAAAACTACAAAAGCTACAATATTCACTTTAATTATCTGGTTAGCTTCAGAAAAAATCGTTCTATAAGTTCTACGCGGTTTATATAATCCAAATGAGAAATAAAGGATAATATAAACAGGAATGACAACAAATATCAGAAAGAACAAATAACTTTGGATAGGCAAATGCCCTCCAATAGGTCCAAAAATTGTTGTTTTAAAACGCATCCACCATGAAATAGCTAAAGATAATGATATAACAAGCATATCTATTAAAACCATTGCATAATTTAGCCACTTTTGATTTTCTCTTATCATACATTAACCACGAAAATTAGTTAATATATTATATGAATTTTATTTAATATTTAATTTTTCTTTTTAAATATATTTAAAAAAAGTTTTAAAATGCACAATATAAAAATTCCAAAATAAACAAATAAATTAGTAAAAATATTCGATTCGCAAGATAGATGCTTTTTATAATAGACATACATTGCACGATAGAATTCATAAATTAGCTTTGGTCTTTGTTTTTTGCTACTGGCCCCTTTTAAATGAGTAATCTTATCTTTTCCATAATAAATTATTTTCCATCCTGCCTGTTTAATCCTATAACAGAAGTCTATATCTTCACCATACATAAAAAAGGTCTCATCTAAAAGGCCTATATCGTCCAATACTTTCTTACGGGTAAATATAAATGCCCCAGTCAAGCAATCGATTTCATAAACACCATCATCATCCAAATCATCCAAATTATAATCATCAGCAACACTATTGGTTGGAATATGAAACAATCTGAAAAATGAATTTTTTACATTTGGAAAACTTCTTTTACATGCCTTATCTAAAGTATTATCCTCCAAAAGAACCTGACATCCACAGGCTCCCACATCAGAGTTATTCTCCATATAATGATAAATATTTTCTAATGTATTTTTCCAGACAATAGTGTCTGAATTTAAAAGCAGTACGTATTTAGAATCAACAATCCTTAATGCCTGGTTGTTGCCTGCTGCAAAACCATTGTTGTGTTCTGACGCAATAAATTTAACCCTCCCATCAAAATATTTCCTCAGTTTTGATAAACTGTCGTCCTTGGATGCATTATCCACAATAATGATTTCCACATCAAAGGGATAGGAATAATCTAAAATTGAATTAACAGTATTTTTAGTTAATTCAAAGGTTCCGTAATTTACTATAACAACAGACAAATCCATATTAATTCACTTTTTTAAAAATTTTAATGTGTTTATGATTAGTTTGTATTCCAACCTGAAATAATTTTTTAAATTTGATTTTTTAAAATTAACCTTATTTACTTTGGATTTAGTGTTTAATCCTTCTTTAAGACCTTTTAAATAAGTTGGACCGAATCCTTTCCTTAAAAAGAATAGATATTTTATTAAAAATCCAAAAAATAGAAATATAAAATTTATTATCTTTAATGGGATAGGAAGATTCTTATAAACTGTCCATACATTATTTCTAGCGGCTATTTTTACCTTAAACTCATTATATCTGCTGCCACTTGTTGCACTTCCAATATGATAAACGATAGCATCAGGATCCAATAGATTCCTATAGCCATAAATTTGTGAACGGATAGCCAAATCAACATCTTCCATATATGCAAAATAATTATCGTCAAATAATCCAATTTCATCAAAAACACATTTTTTATATAATGCCGCTCCTGCACAGCTAGAAAATATTTCATTTACCTGAGAATAATTATCCGAATCCTGATTTTCACCAATCTTTTTAGTCCACCCAAGAAGGTTGTATTCATCTCCTGCATCATCAATAAGCTTTTTATTATCAGCCTGAAGCATTTTCGCCTGTACCGAAAAAACGTTTTCATCCCGAATTAGGTCCACCATCGATTTGATTGAATCCTTTTGAATTTCAGTATCATTGTTTAAAGAAAAAACATAATCATATTTGGCTTTTGAGATTCCCTGATTGACTGCAGGGGCAAATCCTAAATTTTCATCATTTTTTATAACAACAACAGGAAAATTAAAAGAGTTATTTTGAATATAATCCAAACTGGAATCAGTGGATCCATTATCAATAATGATTACTTCTCCAATGAATTCACTATCATGATTAAGTGACTTGAAATAATTTTCTAAGAATTTAACACCATTATAATTAGGCGTGACAACTGAAACTTTCATATTATCTAAATTGAATTTTTGAATTTTTTCCACAATATATAATATAGTTTAGGATTTAATAAAAAT
Source organism: Methanobrevibacter millerae (assembly GCF_001477655.1). NCBI lineage: Archaea > Methanobacteriati > Methanobacteriota > Methanobacteria > Methanobacteriales > Methanobacteriaceae > Methanobrevibacter > Methanobrevibacter millerae. The sequence continues at coordinate 2,464,699 of NZ_CP011266.1, forward strand.
AACTTAATTTTAATGGTGAATTTTTTATCGCCTTTAAACTTGGAGAGCTTTTTAAACAAATCCAACTCGTTCATTTTTTTTATTACTTCACCATAATCATAATCATTGTAAAAAAAGTAGTTCATATTGCCAAAAATAGCTCTTGGAATTCTTGATGTATAAATTAATTCCGCCAAATCGCTACGATTTTGATTTTTAAAAAATAAAGCCAAATCCTCCAAGACCAGAATGTAATCGAAACGTTTAAGTTTTGAAGTACTTATTAATGAATCATGATGCTGAATATAATAATATGTTATTTCATTGGAAATTTTTATTGAATTGCCGTAGCTTAAAGCCTTTATTGCAAAATCTGTGTCTTCACCATAAGTGACATCCTCACGGAATTTAAGATTATGTTTTTTAATTATATCCGTTTTATAAGACAACTGTACGAAATTGAAAGGAACTTTCATCTCCAGCTCCAGTCTGATGAAATCATTAGCATCGATTTCTTCAAATTTATAATAATGGATGTTAGATAAATTATCGTTTTCTTTTTTTACCATCTGAGTTAAACTAAAGTCATAGCCTTCATTATATAATTGGGATAAATGATTTGTTAAAATATAGTCATCACCATCAACAAACACAATATATTCACCGCGAGCAAGCGAAATTCCCTTATTTCTTGCCGAACTTACGCCCGCATTTTCCTGATGAATTATCTGATGGGGCAGACTCAATCCCTCAAAGGTTTTTTCAACAATGTTTAAAGTATCATCTGTTGAGCCGTCATCAATTACTATTACCTCATAACCATTGAAATTTTGATTGATAATTGAATCCAATGTCGCTTTGATATAATTAGCTTCATTAAAGACTGGCAAAATCACACTAACTTTAATATTCTCCATTCTTTTCACCTTCCTTTAATGCAAAATCCACAACACGTTTGGATGAATTGCCGTCGATTTCATCGAATTGTGTTTTTAAAAAGGAATCCAAATTTGAATTATCAACACCTTTTTCAATGCATTCAATTAACTCTTCTGTTGTATGAACAATTGGACCTGGGAGATCATTTTTATAATTCAGATAAAAACCACGTTCGTTAGACAGATAATTATCCAAATCATAAGCAAAAAATACAATTGGTTTGTTTAATAGGCCAAACTCTATCATTATTGATGAATAATCAGTGATTAAAATATCAGCTAATAACATCAATTCCTGCTCATTTTTATAATCGCTGCAGTCAATATAATCCCCTTCAATTTTTATATCTGATGAATAAAACTTATTTATCTTAGGATGGAGTCTTAAAATCAATGTGTAATCATCAGATAATCTTTCATTGAATTTAGCCAAATCCAAATAATTAAAGACATTGTTGAATTTTTCATTTTCTCTGAAAGTAGGAGCATATAAAATGATTTTTTTATTTGAATCCAAATTGTACCTTTTATAAAAATTCTTCTTCAATTCATCCACATCATGATTTTCAAAATAATAGTCTGCCCTTGGAAGGCCTAAAGACCTTATTTTAGATTTGTCAATCTGAAAAGCTTCACTATAAAAATCTTCAATATTTTTTGAAGTAACGATTAAATAATCAGTATTTTGAGAAATCATTTTAAGCATTGAAGCGTTTTCCACACTCCCACCAAATTTCTTAAATGCACCAGGGGCATGCCATAATTGAATAACTAAGGTTTTTTTATTAAAATTCATGAAGGCAAAAGGAAAAAAATTATCATTTAAAAAGATATATTTGGATGTTGCTAATTTTTTTAAAGAGTTAACTGACAATTTATCCTTATAATAGAAATTGAATTTGAAATTTCCTCTTTTTTCAAATTCATTTTTAATATATTCCAGATTGCCGCTGAAAGATTCATTGGAATCTATGATAAAAGAAATCAGGTTATCATCTATAGAAAATCTGGTGAAAACATTGAATATCTTTCCAAAAATTTTATGTTTCAAAAACATTAGTTTACCTCCTAGTTTTTAATAAATTACCAGATAGGTACTTTAAGATTCCACGATATCTTTTAATATTATTAATATTCTTGACAATACCTTCATAATCATCTTCCAAAATAGGTTTGGTTAAATTATTATAAATTCTTTCATTAAATCCTGGAAGAACTTTAACATCTTTTTTAAGAAGTTCATTGGCTGATGAAACCAGTTCCAATTTTTCACTATCAGGAATGTCACTCATAATTAAGCTTGTAATCCAATAGACAAAATGCATATTAAAAATATCCGTATAATATCTGCATAAGTTAGAATCAATTAAAAATTCCTCAATCTTATAATATCCTTCAACCATTTTACCCAAATATTTTTTATTCCTAATATGAATTGTTGATTTGTCACCTTCAACATTACGAATGAAATAATTGTAGCTGTAAAAATCATCCAAATAAACAGTGCATGAAGATTTGAACAATGAGACAATGAAGAAATAAAAATCCTCTGCAAGCATTGACTCTAAAAATCGAATATCATTTTCAATCAGGAAATCTTTTTTAAATAACTTACACCAAATAGCTGGATCTATAGTAAAAAGGCGTGTGTCTTCAGCAATGTCATTTATTACGATATTTTCACCACGAAATACCGTTTCCACTTTCACTTTTTCTTCAGGAAATACCTTATAATAATTTGTAATTACCATATCCGCATCATTTTCAATAGCGGCATTATAAAGAACTTCAAATGCCTGAGGAACATATGTATCATCATGATCAGAAAAAATAACATAATCAGAATCAGCCAAATTTAATCCAAAATTACGGCCTTTTCCTGGAAATCCGTCATTTTCATCTAAAAATATTGATTTTACATTTGAAAAACCATCATTAAATAAATGGAGTAAATATAAAGTATACTCATCATCCGAACAGTCATCTACAAAAATAACTTCAATATTTTCAAAACCTATGCTTTGATACATTATTGAATCAAAAAAAGCATTTAGAAATAATCCTGAGTTATATGTTGGAACAATTACACTTACTTTATATTTAGCCATACTATCTTACCAATTTATTTTTAATTCTTGAAAATAAACTTCTATTATTCATGTTTTCCTGTATTTTATTTAATCTATTCGATTCCAAAACCGCTTCATCAAATTGTTTATTTAATATTAAATCCACTAATTTATCATATCTTTTTTTAAAGTAAGGGTCTTCGGAGTAATAATCATTAAATATGTCATAAGCCTTGACAAATAATTCTTTTTTATCAGTATCATCAATTCTGGACAAAACAATTGTATACAGCCATGATGTAAGATGGCTTTTAAAGATTATCTTACCATATGAGGTTTTATTTAAATTGACAAGCATCTCGTCAATTTTATAATAACCGTTTAAAATAGCCTCGATATATTTTCGATTCCTTACATGAATTGTGGATTTATCCTTTTCACTATCTCTTATTTTGTAGTTATAAGAATAAAAATCATTAAGATAAATTATTCCATTTGCCTTGATGCATGAATATGATGCAACATAAACATCTTCAGCCAGCATTCCCTCTAAAAAATAAATATCATTTTCTATTAAAAAATCCCTTCTAAATAATCTTGTCCAAATTGCAGCAGGAACCCTGAACAAGTTTTTGTCCTCATCAATGCTTAAAACTTGAATTTCACCGGAATCCTTATAAATGGATTTGAAAGGAACTGATTTATCTGGATAAACTTGATTAAAATTAGAAATCAGCATGTCATTTTCACCTATTTTATCGTACATTACCTCAAAAGCGTTATCGACGTATGTATCATCATGATCCGAGAAAATAACATAATCGGCACTTGCCAGTTTTAGACCAATGTTTCTACCCGTTCCGGGAAAGCCGGAATTTGTACTTAAAAACTCAACCTTTACATTATCATAAGATTTCTCAAATTCTTTTAATAAATCTAAAGTATAGCTATCATTTGAATTGTCATCAACAAAAATAACTTCAATATTTTCAAATCCAATACTTTGAGACTTAATAGATTCTAAAAACTCATTTAAGAAATCTCCAGTATTATAAGTTGAAATAATAACCGAAATTTTATAATTTAACATATTAATCCGTTAATTTAGCAAATAATGATATATATTCATCACACATTTCATCCAATTCTTTAAACTTGATTTTTGAAATATTGGAAAGTTTGTTTTCATAATCATTATGGTTTATATTAATAATTAAGTTATATATCTCTTTTATATTTGTATAATCGACAAGCCATCCGGCATCATTTGAATTGATTCTTTCTTTTAAAGCTCCCAAATCACTTGCTATGACCGGTAACCCTGCCATCCAGGATTCTGTTAGAGTATACGAATAAGTTTCTGGACAAGTGGACAATATTAATGAAAATGAAGGTTTGATTTCCCCCACAATTCTATTAAAATCCTCACGTTTATATCTTCCATGGTTAATTCCATAACTGTTTAAATTAGGAATGGTGGTTCCCATAAAGTGGAATTCCATCTTATTATTTTTATCATAATCTTTTAGTTGTTTTATAATTAATGAACCCTTATGCGGTGAAATATGACCTGGAATTAGAATTTTTATTGGATTTGAAGTTAACTTTGCTTCATAAGAAGATTTATCTATTTTCAAACCATGCTCAATTACTTTAAAATTATCCAAATCCGGATAAATTTCATTATATAAATCGATGACACTTTGAGTTGGAGCAACATTAACATATGAATTTTTCAAAAGATTCATACATTCTTCGCGCCACCTTTTAAGTATGAATTCATTGGATATATCTGAATTATGAGATATTCCGCTGCAATTTTGGCAATTAAACTTGCAATATTGGCAATCGCTATCCACTAAATGAATGGATGGACAGATATAATAGAAATCATGTAGATTAACAACAAATGGAATTGATTTTTTTATGATGACATTGATTAAATCAAAACTATGATTAATTAAATGATTAATATGAACCAAATCTATTCTTAATTTTGAAAGGATTTCTTCATAAATGATGGCCAAATCATCATTGGAAAATAGCTTATCAAAATTGCCTAGTGAAATGAAATTATCATCATTATCTATAACTGAAAAATTAGTTTTAAAAGAAATTTTATAATTAGCAATCTTTTCTAGATTATCATTAAACCACCATAATTCAAAATCTTCACCATCAGAAGTTAATATAAAAGCATTATACTCATCAGGCAAATTATCAATAATATCCATATTTAAAAAGCCTGTACCCCCAACAGTGCCTATCTTCTCATGCAAAACAAAAAGAATACTTTTTTTATCAGGTATGTAAAATTCTGACAAATCTTTATTTTCGACTTCGATCCGCCTATTTTCATTAATTCCATATAAAGCATAGTGAATTAATGGATTGATATCAACATCACAATAGTGATTTTGATAAAAAACACCGTCAAAAGTATCATTAGGTTTTTTCCCCTCACTATAACCAAAAAAAATGTAATGCAATAAAGGATCCATTCCGGATGAAGCAACTTTCGGATACTTTTCTAAATAGAATTTATCATCAAATAATTTATTTTTGCGAATAGCCTTATATCCTTTAATAATTTCAGAAGCCTTAGATTTATCCTTGACTTTATAGGAAATATATTTGCTTGGAAATTTAGCAAAAATTTTATTTTTAAAACTCATAATCATCCATTATTATAATTTCAAGTTTTTCTAAAAATTCAGATACAAAATCATCAACAATATTAATATTGTATTTTCCATTTGAATTTAAATCATTTAAAGAAACTACAATATCATAACCGTCAGTACTTAAATCAGAATTATTTACAATAACTTTAACAATATCTCCACGAGCTATAATATTTTCTAAATCATAATTATCTGTAAATGAAAGCAAAATATCAGCAGAATTTCCTATATAATGGTTTCCCATATCCGAAATTATTTCAACAGTAAAATCCAAATTATTGAAATCTTTTGAAATTTCAGAAATTAACTCCAAATTACTATCATCTTCATTAATTATGGTAATTTTAAGATTTTTTTCTGTGAAAAACTTTTTAGCATGAAGTTTGTCAATGAATAAAGATTTTGATAGATACTGCCCCCATTTGTTCCAAAATACAGAGTAGTTATGCTTATCATTTTTAAAATAGCTTTTACTTTTTACACGAGTACTTGATTCATGATGGAATAATAAAGCATTTCCTGCAAATAAAGTTTTATAACCATTTTTATGTAATTTCAAACAAAAATCAACATCTTCAAGGCCATAAACATATTCCTCATCAAGTCCTGAAAGCTCATCATAAACTTTTTTATCAATTAAGTTAACGGCACCGGTTACTGCTATACAGAGATTGTTTCTAGTAAGTGATGAATCAAAAATATCCAATTTAGAATCTGACTTATTTACTGCATATAAACAGCAGGGATACATTCTTTCAGCAAAAATATCACCACTATGCTGTATTCTATAGGACGATTCCCTATTTGTATTATAATAAAATGGAAAAATAAGTTTAGCACCTACAGAAGCAACATCATTATAAACAATAGTGCCCACCAGTTCATTTAACCATCCATAAGTAGGCTCTATATCATTATTTAATAAAAGCAAATAATCCCCATTGGCAATATCTGCCGCATCATTATTTCCTTTAGAAAAATTGACATTAACATCATTTTCAATAATTTTTATCGGCAAATCGAGGCTTTTCAAATATTTAACTGAATCATCTTTCGATGCATTATCAACAACAATAATTTCATAATTAGAATAATTAGTTTTAGAATCAAAATCTTTGAATAAACGTTTTAAATGGTTTAAACCATCCCTGTTTAAAATTATAATTGACACCAATGGTTCTTCATCAAATTCATAATTAGATAAAAAGGCCAGATTTGTTTCACAAATTTCCTCTTTTCTTCTTATTGCATACGCTTGCTGAATTAATTTACCTTCTGATTTACCATAAGCAATATAATGGAATAAAGGATTTAAATCTGCTTGTTTTACATCAGGATACGTATTTAAATAAAAATCCGGGTCAAAATTAAGAGACGGCAATTTACCTTCCCGATAACCTTTTGTCAAATAGTGGGTTAACGGATCACCTGAAACATCATCATATTTTTTATTATAAAAATCCTCATCAAATAATCCTGAATTACTAATTTTTGCAAAGTATTTATGATTTTTTAAAGATGATTTTAAATTAAAATTTGATGAAACAAGCATATTAACAATATTTCTACCCATTCAATCACCGTTATTTCTAAAATTTCTAAGTTTTTTGGTTAATTTCCACGAACTGGAATTCCGAATAGCATTAATTTCTCTGTCCCAATGATTTCTTACTTGGTTTAATGCTTCAGCTTCATCTCTTAGAGCATCAATATCATTGAAAAGTAAATTAATTTCTTCCTTTGTTAAAGTATTTTTTTCATTAATGTTTCCTTCAAGAGATCTGATTAAATTTCTACTGGTAATATAATCATCCAATTCAACCTCATGGTGATAATCATCAACTTTTGTCCAGTAATCATTAATCCAGATGTATTCTGATGCAACTGATGGATGAAAATTATTTTTCCACATCAAATATGTGAAGCTTAGCTGGTCCTGATTAGTATAATTAATTATTTCTTTCCACCATTGCTCCATTAATGAAACGATTTCAGGATTATTATGTTTTCTAAAAATCGCTCCAAGTGAAGGCAAACCATAGTGCAGAGGCATTCCTTCATTTCTATATTTTTCAACCTGTTTTGAAATTGTATAATTTGAATAGCGAGGAAATTGAATTGAGCTTAAAGCTTCATCAAAGATGCAATCACGTTCTGGATGAACAACAGTCAACATGGATGAATTAATGTATTTATAAACATATTCTCGGATACTTCCAACAAGTTTAAAAGACCCATCAATCCAGAAACTGTATTCATTGTCTGGAAAATACTTATTTGGAAATATTTTGTATTGTTTTGCAATTCTATTATCATCCAAAGTAGACGGTTCCATTTGAATAATTTCCCATGTTTTAGAAGTTAAGTCAGGATTTTGTGTGAAACATACATATCTTGTATTATCATCCACAAATTCAGGTTCTTTTAATGAATCATAGCCTCCTGTGAATGCAGTATAAACAACTAGTTCATTATCCTTAATATCTTCAATCAATTCATCGTTAACTTCAAGAGTAGGTTGAAATAACTCACTTAAAATAAAGCTATCAACATTTGATTCATATCTAGTTCTGACTACTTCATAAGGATTTAAATTATCATTCATAAAAATCAGCAATTAATAAATTGTATATTTAATATCTTTTTGATATTAATTAAATTTATCTAAAAAATTATAATTTAGTGGAAAAACTTTAAAATTCCAGGTAATGACTCAACCATAGCCTGAATACCTAAAATGAAAATAGCAAGTCCACCAATGAAGTTTATATGGCGTGCATACTTAATAGCAACTTTAGTACCGAATGTACCAATTAAAAGCCAACAAGTTACTGCAATTAAACTTAAAATAGCTAATCCTATAGGGTTAACACCGGCACCGACACCCTGAGCCGCTAAAATAAGGTTTTCAATATTTCCAAAAATAAGTAAACCTATAAAAGGTTTTAATTCATCCATCAAATTATTCACCCCTTATAGATTCAATCATAGCCTGTGCACCTAAAACGAAAATAATAAAACCACCGAAGAAGTCTATAAAATCAACATAAGGTAGTGCAATTTGAGTTCCAAAAGTTCCAATAGCTAACCAACAAATTACAACTATAATACTGAAAATCCCTAATTTAAGAGGATTAACACCAGCTACAACTCCCTGTGAAGAAAGCACCAAGTTTTCAATATTTCCAAATATTATCAATCCCACAAATGGTAAATATTGATCCAAAAACATTACATCACCATTTCCCTCATCGGAATATTACTTCCGAATTAATTCATTTCCATTGAATAATGTTAACATTTAAAAATATATAAAACTATCCTTATTTTGTTAAAACAATATCCCATTCATTAATTCTATCATCAATCATATAATCAGATAAAACCTTGTTTAAAGCATTGCCACGAATAGTTTTTCTTAAAGATTCATCCAAAATCAGTTTTTCAATTTTTTCTATCCATTCTTCATCATTTGAAGCTAAAAAACCATCAATACCATCACTTACAACATTATTGTAGACACACATGTCAGAATACACCCCCGGAAGACCCAAAATAGCCAATTCAATGAATTTTAATTCACTTTTACACTGGTTAAATGGTGAATTTTCAAGTGGAACAACAGCAATATCCCAATCAATGGTTTCAGATAACCACCCCATGAATTTTTTGAAATTCATATTGTCTGGAGGCAAATCTATTGGTTTAAACCACTCTTCTTCAACATTATCCGAAGCATTAAAACCACCAATCACTTCAAAGTCAAAATCATATTTTTCCTTTAATCTTAAAATTACATCTTTTATTAAGAACAAATCTTTAGAATGAGTCAATGTACCATAATATCCTAATTTAAGTTTACCTTCTTTTTTAATATCTTCCTTAATATCAAAAACAGAATCCACATAATAATTTGGAATGATAACAGTTTTATTTTCATCAAACTTTGATGCCAAAGTTGGTGTGGTGACTGTAATAACATCTGATGCGTCAATAAAATCCTTAATAGATTTAGAAACCCTATTTACATATTCATAAGATGGACTATTCTTTTCAACACCCAATAAATCATCATCAGTTTCATAAACTAATTTAATACCATATTTTTGACATTTTTCGCGCAAAATATCTAAAAAGGGCAATATTCTTTGAACTACAACTACATCAAACAGCTTACATCTTAAAATATTGTCAATATCCATCATCACAAAACTATCCATACCATACATGAAAAATGTGAATTTTTCACTTTCAGACAATTTTGAAAACAATGCATGTAACCTTATATACGGACATGGAGCAAGATTTTCAAAAGGATCATTTGTAAAAACTCCAACACGTATCCTCCCCGTTTCAATAGGATTTTCACGTTGAATATAAGGAATCAATGTTCGTTTGTCATGAATATAAAAAGAATTTGAAACAGTTTTCTCAACCTTTGATTTTTCATTGGAAAAATATTGTTCAAAAAGGTCCGTTTCAAGTGTATCTATATAGCCATTATCCAATATATTAACCTGATTCTTTTTATAAAAACCCTCTAAAACATAATCTAAAACAGGATTTTCTGCTCCATATGTGTTTTTATAAAATTCCAAATTGAAAACATCACTTACATATGATTGCTGAATATCTAATGAATCATTTACCCCATAATATAAATAATGAAGAATATAATCCAAATCGTTTAAATTTCCATGAACCTCTCTGTATTTGGCTCCATCAATTATGGCTAAACTTTTAATACGAGAATATGCTTTTTGATATTTGGAAATTTTTTGAGGATTGCCCTTTGATTTGAATGCAATATAAGCCTTAGGATTGTTTTTAATAGATTTAGAAAAAAACATTGTTTCAACTCTTAATTATATATAATACCTTTACATAAAAATAAATTTATGTCATATAAAGTAACTGTTATTATTCCATCATACAATAGTGTTGAATTTTTAGACTCAACAATAGATTCAATAAAATCACAAACAATAGGTTTTGAAAATATAGAACTGATTATAATCGATGATTATTCAACAGATTCCACACAGGAATTAATTAACAGATACTGTGAAGAATATGAAAATATTAAAACTTTCGAGTCTGGTAAAAAAACAGGTACCCCTGGAAGAGCAAGAAACATTGGAATAGCTAACAGTGAATCTGACTATATTATGTTCATAGACCATGATGACAATTATCTTCCGGATACTGTTGAAAAGTTATATAATGCAATTACGGTAAATTCAAGTGATGTTGCTATTGGTAAATTTCAGACTTTCGGTGAAAATTATTTTGTAACGGAAGATTGGATTACGGAAGATGTGATTTTAAATTCGATTGATGAAAATTTGCTCTTCTTTTCAATAAATGGGATTTGGAGAATGATATTTCCAAAAGAATTCCTATTACAACATGACATAACATTTCCCGAAGGAGTGTTTGCAGAAGATTTAACTTTCATGATTGATACATTTGTTAACGCTGAAAAAATTGTATTTATCAATGATGTTGTTTATAATTTCCGGTTAAGAACCGGAGATAACTCATCAACTAGCCTTTCAAAAGGAATGCATTACTTAAATGGATTGATTGATGGTTATTTATACACAGTTGATGTCTTAGAAAAAAACAATGCATGCAAATATTATGATACAATATTTAATCAGCATTTGTCTGTATGGCTCAGTGATGTTGCATTAAGCGAAACAATATCTTTGGAAGATAAAAAAGTATTAGTTGAAAAATCAGCCCCATTATTTAAAAAATTAAAAAATATTGAGCCATTTCCAGAAAACAATGCGATAAAAAGCATTATTAATCAAATAGTTAAAGACAATCTTGATGAGGCATTTATGCAAATGGGAGATTATCAGTTATTTACAAATAGAATACATAATCTGGAAGTAGAATTAAATCAAAAGACCGCGCAAGTTGCAAGACTTCAAACTACTAAGGGCTGGTTTAAATACAAAATAAATAATATAAAAGAAAGATTATTTTAATCTTCCACTATTTTTTTAAAAATATTGTCCCATTGGATTAAACGGGATTTTAAATTGTAATTTTTAAAAATATCATCTCGGGCATTATTTACCATACCATTTCTTAAAATAGGGTCTTCTATTAACAAAGATAATTTATCTACCCATTCATCTTCATTATTTGCTAAATATCCAGTGACTCCATCTTCAATTGCATCATTATATACATTCATATCACTTGCAACTACAGGAATGCCCAAAGCTGCAAATTCAATGTATTTTAATTCACTTTTGCATTTGTTGAATTCTGTGTTTACTAACGGAATTATACCAATATCCCAATCAGAATTTTTACCGAGCCAATCATAAAATGTATGCATTGACATTGGATAATAAGGTATTTTTTTAATGGAATACCAGTCGGAATTCTCGTCGATTGATGCACCAGCAATTTCAAATTGAACTTGAACACCCTTTTTAGAAAATATATCTTTCAATCTCAATATTACATTATGAATTAACTCTAAGTCATTTTCATGAGTTAAAGTTCCAAAATATCCAATTTTAATAAATTTATTTCCTCTAAAAGTAAAAGGCCTTAACGGCAAATAATCATTGACATAATAATTTTTAATAATTTCAATGTTATCAATTTCCAGTTTATCAAAACGTTTTTTTAACTCAGAAGTACTTACAACAACCTGATCAGAGTTACTAACAAGTTTTTTAATATTATCGAAATTGCCCATAATATAATTATAGGCAGGATTAGCGGGATTAATATCTAGAAAATCATCGTCAGTTTCATATATAATTTTAATATTATGTTTTTTAGCTTTCTTTAGAATTTGATTTGAATATGGATTAACCCTTTGGATAACTATAACATCAAAAATATGGGCATTTATCATGTTATCAATATCCAAAAGTGGCATTATCTCCTGACCATAAATAAAGAAGTGATATCCTCCTTTTTCAGCCAGCTTTGAAAATGGAGTATGAATTCTGATGAACGGACAAGCATTCATATTATCATAGTTATCTTCTAAAAATACACCAACTTTAATTGTATTTGTTTTAAATTCTTCATTACTGACAATATAATCAATCAAAACCTTGGAATCAGTTATATATTTATTTTTACTTAATTCTTTTTTAATACGATTTTTTGCAAATTTATCCAACTGTAAATGAATATTTTCATTCAAATTAGCTAAAAAATGAGGGTATTTACGATTAAACCTGAATTTAAATTTATAACCTCTTCTTAAATAATGCAGCAAAGGATCTTCATCACCGATATCATTGAGGCTCATATAATAATACATGTCGAAAATAGAATCAACATATTTAATTTTATCATCAATGGAGTCTGTTTTACTGCCTTTTTCAATGAAATGTAATATCGGATTAAGACAAGGATGTATTTGACTATATTGGGCTTCATTAATAAGATCCAACTTTTTAAGGGCATTATATTCTTCAAGTTCTTGAGTTACATTAATTTTAGAATTTTTCGCTGATTTAAAGTAATGATTGTTTTTAAATCGACGAGCATAATCTCCTGCAACCCTTAAAGGTTTAGTTAACTTTAAAGAATTTGAATTAATAAATTCATTGTATTCATTTTGTAAAAAACCGATTCTGCCTGCAGTGTCAATTCTATAACCTGCCATTCCTTTCACATCATTAACAAGCAAATATAATTCTTCACGAGATAATTCTATAGTGTCACCCAATTCCATATTTTCAACTTCAACACCTATTTTAGCTCTTAAATTATCACTTGTAATTGGTGTTGTCAAAACAATCTTATGATGGTAATCTCCACTTTCCTTAGCCCAATATTCATTATCCCAATAGTAAATGTGGCTTACTGACGGATGAAAATCATTTTTCCATGAAACATATGCAAAGCTAAGTTGATCCTGGTTAGTGTATTTAATATTTTCATCCCACCAGTCTTCCATCACCTTAATGACCTCAGGATGGTTGTGCTGTCTGAATAATGCACCCATAACCCCCAATCCATAATGCTTTGGAAAACCTTGGGATTTGTAATATTCAATTTGTTCTTCCATTACAGCCCTAGGGTAACGGGGAATAATCTTAGAAGCTTTATATTCCTCATAAATACAATCTCTTTCAGTATGAACTGGTACCAACATTTTAGAATTAGCTCTGATATTTTTATAAATATATTCACGAATGCTTCCTTTAATCTTGAATGTTCCGTCAAGCCAAAAACTATACTTATAATCTTTCAGGTATTTGTGGGGGAGTAATTTATATTTTTTAGCTTTTCTGTTATTATCCAAAACAGATTCTTCCATAGGGATAATTTTCCATAAGTCGGATGTTAACTCAGGGTTATCTGTAAAACAAATATAATCGCAGTTATCGTCAATTACTTCAGGATATTTTAAAGTGTCATAATCTCCTGTAAATGCGGTATAAATAACAATTTTATTGTTTCTAATATCTTCAATAGTTTCTTCAGCTGAATCAGTAGAATGATCGAATAGCGGCCTATTAATATGTTCCTTTGAAACCTCTTGATAAGTTTCATAAATTTCATCATAACCCATAATATCACAAATACTTTTCTTCGATTATATTCATTAATTCATTAGCATAATCATTGCTTTTTTCCAGACAAATATCATATCTTGAATCGTCTTCATTAGAAATTAAAACTTTAATGATGTTCAATCTTGAAATTATCTTATCAACATCATACTCCTTATTATTGGATATCAAGATATCGCAATCCTCACCAATGGCAAGATTATTTAAATTTGGAATTAGTTTAACGTTAAAATCCCTATTATTTAAATCTTTTACCAACTTAGATATAAATTCATCATTTTTAGAAATGATAGAAATATCAATTTTTTTATCTGTTATAAAATGATTTTGATTAATTTTATCAATAAATATTTCTTTGAAGAGATAATCTCCCCATTTATTGTAAAAATACATTATGTTTTCATAATTAAGCCTATTTTTTTCATCTTCATCTTCAACACGTGTAGCTGACTCATGATGAAACAATAATGCGAAAGGATTGAATATTGATTTGTAATGATTTTTATGTAATTTGAATGCGAAATCAATATCCTCATAACCATAGAAATAATTTTCATCAAGCCCTCCTAAATTTTCATAAACCTCTTTAGGAACCAAAAGGCAAGCAGCAGTATTTGAAATAACCTCTTTTTGGTGATTTACTTCATTTGAAAATATTAATGTGGAAAATATGTTGCTGTGATATGGTCCATAAACATAAGGTGTTCTCTCCTCCCTAAATTTTACACCTGCATGCTGAATGGAAAATGATTTTTCTTGATTTTTCATGTCTTCATAATAAGGAAATATTAATTTAGCTCCAACTGAGCCTACATTATCATTATTTAAAATGCAGCCAACCATTTCATTTAACCAACCGTATGTAGGTTCAATATCATTATTTAATAAAAGTAAATATTCACCATTAGCAATTTTAGCCGCATCATTGTTTCCTTTAGAAAAACTGACATTTTCTTTATTTTCAATTAATGTAATTGGTAAATTTAAACTTTTTAAATATTCAACAGACCCATCATTTGATGCATTATCAACAACTATGATTTCATAATTAGAATAATTTGTTTTAGAATCAAAATCTGTAAATAGCCTCTTCAAATGATGCAAACCATTTCTAGTTAAAATAATAATGGACACCAATGGCTCTTCATCGAATTCATAATTGGATAAAAAATTCATGTTAGTATCTATAATTTTTTGTTTTCTTAACTCAAATGGACTTTTATCCATAGTAAATCCTTCATTATCATTGTCAATATAGTGAATCAAAGGATTTAAATTATTTTGTTCTATTTCAGGATATTCATAAAGGTATCTTTTAAGATTGAATGTTGGTGAAGGACTTTTATATTCACTAGCACCATAAAATAAATAATGGAGTAATGGATCCATTCCTGACTTTTTTACATGAGGATAAGCCTTTAAGTAATAATTTTTATCAAACAAACCAGATTCCATTATCTTATCATAGCTTTCCTGATAAAGTTTTGCCTTTTTTACATTGAATTTTGATTTTATTAAGAAATCCTTGAAAGTTACCATAATTACACTACTTTAAAAAATTAAATCTACTTTTTTTATTTTTTTGCTTTGTCTCAGTTATAATATTCTTTTTTTCAATAATACTTCTTTCTTTTAAAGCAAAAAAATCAGCTAATTCAGCTTTAGTTAAAAATTCTAAATCAAAGTCTATCATTAATTTATCATCATTTAAATCCACATCAAGAATAAAATTAGGGTCTAATGTTAAAAAATATTGATAATCGTCATTAATTGAATTATTGGAATTGGAGTCAATAACTTTGATATTGTTTATTCTGGATTTAACAAAATCCCCTTCTAAAGGGTCGAAACGAATAGATGAAATATTAGAATAATCGCTTAAATCAAAGTTTAATCTGTTATTTTTCATTTTAGGAGAATAACTAACATTTATTTTATCATCCTCATTAAAACCGTTGCCAGCATCTATATATAAATTGGCTGAAGTTTCAACTTTAGATAAATGATTGAAATATTTATATTTAGCAAGAAAAGTTTCTGCATCATAATTATTTAAATTTAAAATATCATCTTTGTAAAAATTCCAATTAGGGAATGAATTAAGGAAATTTTCAACATCTGACCTAGTGATATTAGATGAAATTGATTGAAGTTTTTTTACAAAAGATATTTCATCACTAATTTCCCAATCATAATAATAAATCCAAAACATTACATCATTAATAAAGTTAATAGCTAATAAATTAATATTATTGTTTTTAAATTCATATAGCTGAGAAATTACATTACACAAGTCATATACATTATTTTTAGAAATTTTTTCAGTTATTGAATCCATATTTTTTCTGTAATAATAAGTTGAATCTTTACTGTAGAAAATAGCTTTTGCATTTAATAAAACATTACATGTTACATAATTATCTTCATAAAAACCTTCTGAATACTTTAATAAATAAAATAAACTTTTGTGATAAATTTTATTCCATGCTGAAGTTAAAAAGAATAATTTTGGAAAGTCATTAATATCATCTATTAACATATTCTCTTTAAAATCGGGATGGTGAATGTTATTTGTCTGAACAACATTTTTTCCATCATATGTTTCCCAATTATAAATTAACAAATCCACATTAAATTCATTTATCTTATCTAAAGCATCTTTAAAAGTATTTAATGAAATAAAATCATCACTGTCAATAAATGTAAGATAATCTGATGTGGCATGACTTATTCCAATGTTTCTACTTTCGCCCAATCCTTTATTAACTTCATTATTAATTATTTTAAAAGAAGGATATTTATCCACATATTCCATGACAATATCCATACTGTTATCCTGTGTTTTATCATTGACTATAATAACTTCAATATTTTCTATTCCTATAGTCTGATTAACAATTGAATCCAAACACTGTCTAATATAAGATTCAACATTATAAACAGGTATAATAACACTTAAAGCTGTTTTCATAATTTCACAATTTTGCTAAATTTATTTTTTATGGAATTTTCATTCAATTTTTCTTTTAACTGATTATTTTCATCAGTTAACATATCAATTTGTTTTTTATATTCATTTGATAATGTTTTATAATGCTTGGATAAAATCTCATAACAAATTTTTTCATAATACAGGTCAAACTCTTTATAGTTTTCAGCCAGTAAAATTGATTTATGAAATGCTCTATCCTCATAATGCCAATTTTGACTATAAACAACCTCATTTAAAGAAAAATCATTATATTTATCCTTCATTTCCAAGAGAAACTGGTCTTTAAATTGAATATCCAATCTTAAATAAATGAATTTTAAATTTACAATAATAAACATTAACCATTCATTTTTTACTTCAATATAAATATTAGAATCAATCAATATCTGTTTTGTAGATTTTAATACATTAAAAATATCAAAAGAGCCTTCATCACCAATATTTGAAATAGATTCATCACGGATACGGTAAAAATAAAGATATTTAGGTAAAACTGAAACTTTTTCAGCTTTTAAAAATACCTTATAAAAAAACTCCAAATCTTCATAATATGAACCATATAAGAATTTTGCATCCAATTCTCTTAAAAACGAAGTTTTATAAAGTTTATTGAAAGGAGAATGAGATATCTTAAATAAAATATCTAAAACATTATTATAATTAAAGTTGGAAGTTATTAATGAATCGGGAATAATCTCCAGTTTAGAATTTTGACTTTCACTAATTTTTTTTGTATCTTCATCAAAAAATTTAAATTTAAACATTGTAATATCTGAATTAAAACCTTTAACATGATCATATAATAGTTCTAAAGCATTTTCTTCCAGCCAGTCATCAGAATCAACAAAAATGACATAATCCCCTTGAACATGTTCGATTCCAGTGTTACGTGCACCGCTTAATCCCTGATTTTCTTGATTGATTATTTTAAATCTAGAATCTGATACTGCATAACCTTCAAGAATGCCTAAGGATAAATCTGTAGAACCATCATTGACACATATTACTTCAAAATCTTTGAATGTTTGATTGACAAGACTATCCAAACATTTTCTAAGATAATTTGCAACATTATAAACCGGCAGAACTACTGAAATCTTTACATCCATAATTACACCCATTATCTGTTTCCATACATTTTTTCGTAGTATTGTTGGTATTGGCCGCTTTTGACTTGGTTCATCCAATCCTGATTATCAAGATACCATTGAATTGTTTCTTTTATGCCTGTTTCAAAGGTGTATTTTGGTTCCCATCCAAGTTCGTTGCGTATTTTATCCGCGTCTATTGCATATCTGCGGTCATGACCAAGACGGTCAGCAACATATTCAATCAATGATTCATCTTTTCCTAATGCTTCAAGAATCAGTTTGACAATTTGAATGTTTTGCCTTTCGTTGTGACCACCGATGTTGTAGACTTCACCAAGCTTTCCTTCATGCAAAACAAGATCAATTGCCTGGCAGTGGTCATATACATGAAGCCAGTCACGAATGTTTTTACCATCACCATAAATAGGCAATTTCTTATTTTCAAGTGCATTGGAAATCATCAAAGGTATCAATTTTTCAGGAAACTGATAAGGACCGTAATTATTTGAACATCGTGTAATGTTGATTGGTAGGTCAAAAGTTTCAAAGTATGCTCTTGTAATTAAGTCTCCACCTGCTTTAGAAGCGGAATAAGGACTGTTAGGCTGTAACGGAGTAGTTTCACAAAAATAGCCTGTTTCGCCAAGTGTTCCGTAAACTTCATCTGTTGAAATCTGAATGTATTTTTCAACACCACAATCTTTGGCAGCATTTAATAAAACCTGAGTGCCAAGCACATTAGACTTAATGAAAATTTCAGGATCAGTAATGCTTCTGTCAACATGACTTTCAGCGGCAAAATTAATAACAAAATCAGATTTGGAAACTAAATCATTCACCAGATCCTTATCACGAATATCACCCTTTACAAAAGTGTAATTATCCATATCTTCAATATCTTTCAAGTTTTCTAAGTTACCACAGTAAGTCAATGCATCCAAATTAACAATATCATAATCAGAATACTTATCCAACATATATTTGACGAAATTACTTCCGATGAACCCTGCCCCACCAGTAATTAAAATAGTACTCATAAATATTCCACCTTAATATTTGATTTGTGATTCAGCAAGCGTTGGCCATTTTTCATCCTTTTCAGAAAATATTAACTCATCAATTTCATCAATAGGCCAGTCAATACCAATATCTGGATCATTCCATATTATTCCGCCTTCATCTTCACCATGATAAAATTCAGTGCATTTGTATGCAAACTCTGCTTCATCAGATAAAACCACAAAACCATGAGCAAAGCAAGGAGGAATATACAATTGTTTCTTGTTTTCATCAGATAAAATAGCACCAAACCATTCACCATAAGTTGGAGAGTCAGCTCTTAAATCAACACCAACATCAAAGACTTCCCCTTTCAAAACCCTAACAAGTTTACCTTGAGGGTATTTTAACTGTAAATGGAGACCTCTAAGCACACCATTTGATGAAGAAGACTGATTATCCTGAACAAATGTCAAATCATAACCTGCATCCTTAAAATCATTCTCATTATAAGTCTCCATAAAATAACCACGATTATCACCAAAAACCGCAGGCTCCACAATAAACATACCTTCAATATCACATTCTGTAAATTTAAATTGACCCATAATTAATCACCTCTTCGCTAAATTAAATAAATATTGTCCATAATCAGTTTTTTTAAGCTCTTCAGCTGTTTTAAGTAATTGTTCTTTTGAAATATAACCTTTAAGATATGCAATTTCTTCAAGACAAGCAATATACAAACTTTGTCTTTTTTGAACCGTTTCAATAAAATTAGCGGCTTCTAAAAGACCTGTATGAGTTCCAGTATCCAGCCAAGCCATTCCACGACCTAAAAGCTCTACTTTAAGTTTTCCACGATTTAAATACTCTTCGTTAACTGATGTGATTTCAACTTCTCCTCTTTCAGAAGGCTTAACATTTTTTGCGATTTCAATTACATCATTATCATAGAAGTATAATCCTGGTACGATATAATTTGATTTAGGATGTTCAGGTTTTTCTTCAACAGATAAAACATTCCAATCATCATCAAACTCAACAACACCAAAAGCCTCAGGATTATTAGTATAATAACCAAAAATAACTGCTCCATCCTCAAGATTAGTTGCACGCTCTAAAATTTCAGTAAACCTATGGCCATGGAAAATGTTATCCCCTAAAATCAAAGCAACATTATCATCACCAATAAAATCCTCACCAACAATAAAAGCTTCAGCAAGACCATTAGGATGCTCTTGAACAGCATACTCAAAACTAATACCCAATGAAGAGCCATCACCCAACAAATCCTTATACATAGGCAAATCACGAGGAGTGGAAATAATCAAAATCTCCTTAATTCCAGCAAGCATAAGAACAGAAATCGGATAATAAATCATAGGTTTATCATATAATGGTAATAACTGCTTAGAAACAGCCTTAGTAATAGGATACAAACGAGTTCCAGAACCACCAGCAAGTACAATACCTTTCATAAAAATCACTTTAATATTTAAATATGATTAATATTTTATAACTAATAATTAATTAAAATAACTATTTGAAAAAATAAAATATTAAAAAATTAAATTATGAAATTAAAATTCATCTTAATAAATAATAAAAAAAGTTTTAAAGAATTATTGTAATTGTAAACCACTTAATTCTTCTTCAGATGCTTTTTTAGCTGCTTCAATGTAAGCATCACAAACATAATCAACATCCCCATCCATTACAAGTTTACCATGATCAAGCCAAATAGCACGAGTACATAATTCACGAATATTATCAGTTGCATGAGATACAAGTAGTACTGTTACACCAGACCCCATCATTGATTTAAGTTTATCTCCACTTTTTTTCTGGAATTTTACATCTCCCACCGATAATACTTCATCCAATATTAAAACATCGGGTTCTACTATGGTTGCAACTGAAAAACCTAATTTTGCTACCATACCTGAAGAGTAATTTTTAATTGGAATATCTATGAAATCCTCCAATTCTGAAAATTCCAAGATTTCTTCATATTTACTTTCTAAAAACTCTCTTGAATAACCTAAAATAGCACCATTTAAAAATACATTTTCACGACCACTATAATTATGATCAAATCCCGCACCTAACTCAAGTAGAGGAGCAATAGTACCATAAGTATGAATTTCACCAGAAGTTGGTTTTAAAACACCAGATAATATTTTTAATATAGTACTTTTACCAGCACCATTAAAACCAATAATACCAACCCGTTCACCCTTATGAACAGAAAAAGAAACATTATCAAGAGCTTTAAATTTATTTTTAGGTTTTAATTCTCTTTTAACCCATTTAATACAATATTCTTTAAGATTATCCACTTTTTCTTGAGGTTTTTTGAATTCCATTGATACATTATCAACATCTATAACAATATCCTGATTCATTAACTGATAGTATTCATCATCCCCCAGTTCTGAACCCCAAACATTAGTTGTTTCATCAAATAAGTTAGGAGGGCTGTCAAAATCTTTGTCATGAACTTCAACATAAAAATTAGGAGTAACACCAAAGTTTTCATTATACCCCGACAATGCCTTTAAACCTTCGCTAGTGCATTTTAAAACTAACCTAATAGCTGCTGAACCTTTTCCTCGCACAGATGGATGCCAAATTAATGTTTTTTCATCAAATTCATCTTCATACAACTCTTCATCAACATCATCATCTGTTAATTTATTAATTTTAGATGCTTTGAAATAATATCTTAAGATTTCAAGGCCTTCAGGAATATTAATTTTAACTTCTTGACGTTTTGTTGATACCCCATTGACATTTCTAAAGTAAAGAGAATACCTGAATTCATCTCCAACAGCTAATTGAATAGGTTCTTCTTCAGTCGGGAAATAAGTATTGGTTTCACCTGAAGTCAATAAATATCTTTTAATATCAAAAACCAACCTTACACGTACAAAATCAAAGAATAATAAACCACCATTTTTGTTTATATTTTCAGGAAATTCAAATTTGATTTGAAAATCATCCCCTTTAACATCCTCCCCCAAAACTTCTTCTAAAGGAATTGTAACACTACGGTCTGCAGGGTAAATATCAGCATTAATAAAAGAATAAATTTCAAATTCTTTTTCACCAATCATAAGTGTAATTAATGGAGGTTCTATTTCTATTGGTCTTTGAGAAGATTCCTTGTGAAAATCATGCTCAATAACAACTTCAGAAACTCTAGCATCATCAGGAATATTAAAATTAAAATCACTTATTGTAAATACCCCAGGTTTTTGTCCAGGAGATACATATGTAGATGCAACATCATCCCAATCATCAAGCATTATATTATCTAAATTTTCCCATTTGGACTTTTCATCGTCTTCCTTTTGAGAAATTCTTTTTGGATATCTTAATTGAATAGTCATCTTTTTATCTCCTTAAATATTAAGTATAAATTCATCTTGGTATTTTTTAAATAAAAATATTCCAATAACAAGTGCAATAATGGATGTAATTATTAAATAAATGAAAAATTTCATTTCGGGAAAAGTACCTGCCAAAACTATATCTCTGAAACATTTTACTCCAGCATATAACGGATTTATTTTAAATAATATCAGATATTGCTCAGGAATCATTTCAATAGGATAGAATAATGGAGTCATAAATGACAATAGCATTATCAAAACACCGTACAAATATTTAATATCTGTAAAAAATGTTGTAGCAGTAGCCAAAATCAAACCAACACCCATTGTTAATAACAATAAGAAAAACAATGGAATCGGTGAGTAAAGAAGTGACCAGTAAAATGGTGCACCTGTTGCAACCATCACAGCGACAAGCACTATAAGAGATATTAAAAAGTTTATAAATTCCGAACATACAATTCCTACTGCAAACATATATTTTGGAACATAAATTTTTTTAATAATTTCTGAATTACCTTTAATTGAATCCATTGCTCCAGTAGTTGCATTGGCAAATAAATCAAAAACCAATTTACCACTCAATAAATAAACTGGGAAATTAGGAATTGATCCACCGAAAAATTGTGAAAACACCATAGTTAAAACAATCATAGATAATAATGGATTAAAAAAACTCCAAAACAAACCTAAAGTAGAATCCTTATATTTTCCGCTAATATCCCTTTTAATTAATTCTGTAAGTAAAAATGAATACTTATTAAAATTTCTTAAGTGCTTATTTCTTTCAAACATTAAAAATCTAACTCACATATTTATATTAAATTTATAATAAGTTAATTTATTATAATTTTATGAAATATAATATAAAAAACTTACTTTAAACGAATTTTATTATTAAATTCTCATTATCATTATTTGCATCATCAAAAGTATCTAAAATGCATTCTTTTACATCAACAACATTAATGATATGAATTTCACAATTCAAATCACATAAACAATCATAAAGTGCATCTAAATTTTCACCATAATAATCTGGAAAATCTAAAGCTTTTTTTATATATTTATGACCATCACGAGCTATTAATTTTCCATCAAGTTCATAAACGTTCAATTTTTATACCTCTTTAAATGTTTTATAATGGTCAGATGTATAATACACTTGAAATGTATCACTATTATAAATTATTCTTTCAGGTCCTCTTGAAGTACCATTTGCATTAATATCACATTCAATGTATTTAGCCGAAGTTTTAGGAAGTACATCTTCCCTATTACCAAATACATCACCGCCAATACTTTTACCCGGAGCATATTTATTTAAAGGACCTCCAGACCATCCTAAATCCCTAGCTTGATTTTTTGTAATATAATTACTAGGTAATTTATGAAATTCTTTAATATATGCTGCCACTTCATCAACAGTACAATATTGGCCATCTTCCACTACCTTAACATCTTTTTGAGCAAAAGATCCTGATAAGAAAAGGCCTCCCAATAATGCTATAATTGCAAAAACAATTATTAACATCCTTTTATCCATTTAATCCACCTACTTTATGATATCAATATATTCTTTAATAGCTTCTTTATAACTTCTTAAAGGTTTAAATCCATTATCAATCCATTTTTTATTATTTAAAACAGAATAAGAAGGTCTTGGAGCAGGTCTTGCAAATTCAGATGCAGTGACTGGAGTAACCTTAACATCAACATCTGCAATTTCAAAAATATATTTTGCAAAGTCAAACCAGGAACAACTGTCAGAATTAGTCAAATGATAAATCCCGTAATATTCTGTTTCAATTAATTTGGCAATGGCTTTTGCCAAATCCAAAGTATATGTAGGACAACCAACTTCATCCGTAACAACAGTTATTTCAGGATGAATTTTAGCTAATTCCAACATTGTTTTAGGAAAATTACCCCCATTTACTCCATATAACCAAGCAGTCCTTATGATAAAGAAATTATCTATTGTTTCTTGAATTCCAATTTCACCTTCAAGTTTACTTTTTCCATAAACACTGATTGGATCAATTTCATCGTCTTCAACCCAAGGCCTTGTATTTTTACCATTAAATACATAATCCGTGCTCACATGAACAAGAGGACAATTTACTTCCTTACATCCCAAAGCCAAATTTTTTGGACCTTCACCATTAACGGCAAATGCCAAATCAACATTTTCTTCACAGCCATCAACATTAGTATAAGCGGCAGAATTAATTACAACATCAGGATTTTTTTCCTTAATAAATGAAATAACATGTTCTTTATTAGTTATATCCAATGATGAAGAAGTAGTTAATATCAATTCATGTTTAGCATCTAAAACTTCTATTAAATCATGCCCCAACATACCATTAGAACCAGTAATTAAAATCTTCATTTTTATCCCCAAAAATTTTATTATATAAATTAAATATATCAATATTAATATTTAAAATTTCAAGGGGTGTTTAATATGAAAGTATGTATTATTGGACAAGGTTATATCGGACTTCCAACTGCCGCATTATTTGCAAGAAATCATTGTGAAGTCGTTGGAGTTGATGTTAACGAAAAAATGATTGAAAATTTAAATAATGGAATCATTCACATTGAAGAGCCTGGAATATCTGATATAATAAAACAAGCTTTAAAAAATAAAGTTTATAAAGCTTCCCTAAAACCTGAAAAAGCAGATGCATTCATAATAACCGTCCCTACACCATATATCGCAGATAATTATAGCTGTGATTTAAGCTATGTCATTAGTGCATGCGAATCAATCATTCCATTTTTAGAAAAAGATAATATAGTTATTGTTGAATCAACAATAGCTCCAATGTCAACTGACGATATTGTAAAACCTATTTTTGAAAAAGAAGGATTTACTATAGGTGAGGATTTATACCTTGCCCATTGCCCCGAAAGAGTTCTGCCCGGAAAAATTATAGAAGAATTAATTCATAATGACCGTATTATCGGAGGAATAACACCAAAATGCAGTCAAAAGGCCAGCGAAGTATATGGTCAATTTGTAGAGGGTGAATTAATGTTAACTGAAGCAAAAACTGCTGAATTATCAAAATGTATGGAAAACACTTTTAGAGATGTCAACATCGCATTAGCTAATGAACTCACAAAAATTTGTGCTGAAATTGGTGTTAATGCATTAGATGTAATAAAAATGGCAAATAAACATCCAAGAGTCAACTTACATACACCAGGACCAGGTGTTGGCGGTCACTGCCTTGCAATTGATCCTTATTTTATTTATGCAAAAGCTCCTGAAACTGCTAAGTTAATTAAGCTTGCAAGAGACACCAATAATTCCATGCCGGAATTTGTATGTGATAATGTAAGAAAAATAATAACTAAAGGAAAAATTGCAATATTAGGTGTTTCCTATAAAGGGAATACTGGTGATGACAGAGAAAGTCCATCATATGAGATTATAGACAATTTAAAGAAAAATTATGAAATATCAATTCATGACCCTCATATAGACAAACCAAATTTTGTTAGCTTTAAAGAAGCTGTAACCGATGCTGACTTAATTTTAATATTATGTGACCATAATGAGTTTAAAAACCTAGATTATACATTAATACATGAAGATACAGTAATTTTTGATACAAAAAATATAATCTACAAGGTTCCAGATAAGATTAAACTTTACAATTATGGAAACTTATACGAACTTAATCTTTAATGTACATATTTGAGTCTATATCCTTTCCGCTCCAAGCCTTTAGTGAAGTCCATTCCGCACTTGGAGCTGACCAAAATCTATCCTTTTCAGGTAAACCCAAAGGCAGAAATCCAGTTGTGCATAAATACATACTACCAGTATTACTATAATCTTCAGCCACATTTGGCTGATTTCCATTAAATCCAAATCGTAACCATCCATCATTATCAAAATTAGCATTATCCGAAAATTGATTTTGAATTACAGAAGTTAATGCACATCTAATCTGTTCAGGCTTTACATCCTCATTATATAAACCAAACAAACATGCCTGACCCAAAGCCTGAAAAACAGCAGTTCTATATAACATTGACCTACCAACTACAGGATATGTTCCTTCAGGAGATATAAGCCTTTCCAAGTGTCCTGCATAATGCCTTAACCTATGTAAATGAGCATCTAAAAAAGTATATTCGCCAATGCCATGCTTTCTTAAAACTGAAAGTATGTCAGTAAGCATTGGATGAATGACATAACTATTATAATAATCAAAATGGAAATTGGGACCATCGCCATAATAGGAATCACCACAATACCATTCATTCATATAGACATTTACACCATGCATTAATCTGAACTCATCATATTCCCCAGTAGTTTCAAGTAAAAAAGCTTCAATCATTGATGGAAATAAAATCCAATTGTTAATCCATGGTTCAATAGAACGAGTTTGTTTTAACGCATCAACAATCATTTCTTGATTGTCATGATTAATGTTATCCCAAAGTTGAGTTTTAGCCCTAAGCAATCCCTCTACCAAATGTGCAGAATCAACTAACGGCTGATACGGTTGATTAAAAATTAAATAATCGGGTGAATCTGGATTACATATATTGACTAATCCTTTAGTGGTTAACTCTATATATTTGGCCCTTAATTTACCTTCATAAGAATTATCAGCACCTAATTCTAGCCAAGGAGCAATACCACATACAGTACGACCTACTGCCTCCAAATGTGCAAATTTAGCTCTTTCATTCTTGACGGCATTAACCGGCATATTTTTTTTAAGAGTTTCATTTGCAGCATTTGTTAATACCGGATTAATGATTTTAGATAATGTATCGACCCAAATTTTCCGGTCATTATTTGAATTAAAATTTTTAGAAAAAAATGATTTAAAACCCATAAAAATCCATTAAAAGTTTATTGGTTGATCATTGCCTATCACATGCCCGTTCCAAGCTTTAAGAGATGACCATTCTTCAAAGTCATCTGTCCAAAATGGATCATTGGAATCAAGCCCTAAAGGTAAAAATACAGAACAACATAAGTATAAACTTCCAGTATTAATATCTGTCTCTGCAATATCTACCTGATGACCATTTAAACCAGTTATTAACCATCCACCATTAGAGAAATTTTGATTTCCATCAAATAAATTTCTTAAAACTTTAGTCAATGCTGCTCTAACTTGAGATACTTCAATATTTCTTGGTAAAATTCTAAGTAAAGCAACTTGAGATAAAGTATGGAAAATACCAGATCTATAACTAATTGATTTACCTACAATAGGATAAGTACCATCTGGAGAAATACATCTTTCTAATTGGGATGCTAGTCTTGATGATCTCATTAATTGAACATCCAAAAATTCTCCATCCGGTAATCCATATTTTCTCATTACCATTAAAATATCGTTAAGCATTGGATGAATAAAAATACTATTATAATAATTTGAAGCAAAATCTGCCCCATCCCTATAAATTGCATCTCCAACATACCATTCATCCCTAAATTTATGAACAGCATATACCAAACGTTCTTTATCACACTCGCCAGTGAATTCTAAAAGTGCTGCCTCAATAATTGAAGTGTATAAAAGCCAATGATTGTCATATGGAGCTATAATTCTTGAATTTTTAAATTCATCCATAATTTTTGCCTGTACATCCATCGGTAGATTAAGCCAAATTTGATTTTTAGAACGAAGTAAACCTTGAGCAAATAAAGCCATATCCACTAATGATTGTTTAGGTTCATTATAAAATATATAATCATTTTTATTTGGATTAACTGCTACACTAATAGCTTCAATTGTTAAATTAATATATTTATCACGAAGTCTACCTTCTTCAGATTCTGAAGGTCCAAGCTCTAACCATGGAGCTATACCATTAAATACACGTGCAAATGCTTCAAGATAAGCAAATTTACCACCTTCAGAACTACTTGACTCTAAAAGCATATTTTTCCTTAAAGAATCTTTCCTAAGATTTATTAATACCGGTAAAGCTATTTTTTGTAAAGTTTCAACCCAAAAAATTCTATCTTCCCAAACTGGAACCTGTTCTTCCATAACAGGAATTTCTTCTTCTTTTTTAAATCTTCCAAAAAACTTGCTCATGAAATTTATTTTGTTCTACATATTATATAAATGTATGATTATTTTTACTAACAAAAATTCGTTGATTGATTAAAAAATTAAGTATTTTTTTATTAAATTCAATGCTAATTAATTTAATCTTAAAAATAACTATTTTCCAAAATTTAAATAGAATGTTAAACAAAATATAATTTATTACTATGAGGTTTTGTTAATATGTCAAGTACAATGTCTGAAAAAATATTGGCTAGAGCATCAGGTAAAGATAAAGTTGAGGCCGGAGATATTATTATTGCAAATATTGATGTTGCAATGACACATGATTTAACTGGACCTCTCGCCGTTGAATCTTTTGAAAAAATTGGTGCAGATAAAGTTTGGGATTCGTCCAAAATTGTAATTCCATTTGACCATCAGGTTCCAGCAGATTCTATAGACTCAGCTAATAATCATATAATCATGAGAAATTTTGTAAAAAAGCAAAATATTGAAAATTTTTATGATATAAATGCGGGAGTATGTCATCAAATACTACCGGAACTAGGCCATGTAGTACCAGGAGACGTTATTGTCGGAGCTGATTCACATACCTGTACACATGGAGCTTTAGGTGCCTTTTCAACAGGAATTGGTTCAACCGATATGGCAATGGTTTTTGCTGAAGGAAATTTATGGTTTAAGGTTCCTGAAACTAACCGTTTTGAAATAACTGGTACTCTAAAAGACAATGTTTACGCAAAAGATGTAATTTTAAATATAATAGGCCAAGTTGGTGCTGACGGTTCCACATATAAAGCCTGTGAGTTTGCAGGTCAAACCGTTAGTGATATGAGTGTTTCAGACAGAATGGTTTTATGTAATATGGCAATTGAAATGGGTGGGAAAACAGGTTTGGTAGAACCTGATAAAAAAACAATTGAATATGTAGAAAAAAGGTCAAATAAGCCATATAAAATTTTCAAAACAGATTTAAATGCTTCTTCTTTAAATATTATTGACATTGATGTTAACAATTTAGAGCCTCAGGTAGCCTGTCCAAACAATGTTGATAATGTAAAGCCCGTAAGCGAAGTTGACCAGGAAATAGATCAAGTATTTTTAGGTTCATGCACCAATGGAAGAATCAGTGACTTGAGAGATGCTGCAAAAATTCTTAAAGGAAAACAAATAGCTAAAGAAACTAGAATGCTTGTTATTCCAGCATCAAAAGAAGTTTACTCAAAAGCTTTGGATGAAGGATTAATAAGAATATTTGTTGATGCAGGAGCCTTGGTTTCTGCTCCTTGTTGTGGTCCATGTCTTGGAGGACATACAGGAATTATCGGACCTGGAGAAGTAAGCCTATCAACATCAAACAGGAATTTTAAAGGAAGACAAGGTTCTCCTGACGGAAAAGTTTATTTATCTTCTGCTGCAGTTGCTGCTGCATCTGCAATTGAAGGAAGAATTGTTGCACCGGAGTGATTAATATGAAAGGAACGGCATGGAAATTTGGAAATGACATTGATACAGACATTATTCTTCCAGGAAGATATTTGATTTATACTGATGAAGAAAGATTATCTCAACATTGTATGGAAGGATTAGACGATGAATTTAATGAAAAATGTAAAAAAGGAGATTTTATTGTAGCGGGCAAAAATTTTGGTTGCGGATCTTCCCGTGAACATGCGCCTATTGCAATTAAAGGTGTTGGGATTTCAGCAGTGCTAGCTGAGTCATTTGCCAGAATTTTTTATAGAAACGCTACAAATGTTGGTGTTCCGCTTCTTGAAGCTCCAGGAATTACTGATTTAGTGGAAAATGGAGATGAAATAGAAGTTGATATGGATAATGGAATTATTAAATCTGAAAGTGGAGAAAAAATAACATTTAAAAAATTACCTCCATTCATGTTAGAAATATTGGAAAAAGGTGGGTTAATTGAATACCTCAAAGACAAAAGAGAATAAATATACAATTGCCGTTGTTCCAGGTGATGGAATAGGTACCGAAGTTATGGATGCAACAATTTCCGTTTTGAATGAATTAGATATTGAATTCAACTACATTTATGCTGAAGCAGGTGATGCCTGCCTGGAAAAAACTGGCAGTGCGCTTCCTCAAGAAACACTTGATATTGTTAGAGATGCTGATGCTTGTTTATTTGGTGCAGCAGGTGAAACTGCAGCAGATGTTATTGTTAAATTGCGTCAGGAAATGAAAATGTTTGCTAATTTAAGACCTGTGAAAGCATATCCAAATACAAATTCATTATCTGAAGACATTGATTTTATGATTGTTCGTGAAAACACCGAAGGATTGTACATTGCAGATAAAGAAGAGTTCACTGATGATGGTGCTACTGCAAAGCGTGTCATCACCCGTGAAGCAGAAGAGCGCATCATTGATTATGCGTTCCAATATGCAAAAGACAATAATAAGTCCAAGGTTACTGGCGTTCACAAAGCAAATGTTTTAAAGAAAAGTGATGGTTTATTTAAAGAAATCTTTTATGAAGTTGGAGAAAGATATCCTGATATAGAAAAAGAAGACTTTTATGTAGATGCAACCGCAATGTATCTCATTACACAACCGGAAAGCTTCGAAGTTATCGTTACAACCAACTTGTTTGGAGATATTTTATCTGATGAAGGTGCTGGTCTTGTAGGTGGGCTTGGATTGATTCCATCAGCAAATATTGGAAATTATGGTGCTTTATTTGAGCCTGTTCATGGTTCCGCTCCAGATATTGCAGGTAAAGGGATTGCAAATCCAATAGCCATGATGTTATCTGCAGTTATGATGCTAAGATACCTGGGTGAAAGTGAATCTGCACAAAAGCTAGACAATGCTATTTTAAAATTATTAACTGAAGCTAAAGTCTTGACTGGAGATTTAGGCGGAAATGCAACTACAAATGATGTTGCAAATGAAATAATTAAATTATTAAGATGATAAAATGATTAAAGAATCAGACTTGAAAGATGGTATAAGTGCCATCATACCAACATACAAAGGAGAAAAATACATTAATAAACTTCTTGATTCTTTAATAAATCAAAGTATAGATTTTAACTTATTTGAAGCAATATTTATTGTGAACGGAGAACTTGATTCAACACCAGACATTATTAAAAAATATCAAACCGCGAATCCTGAAGTTAATATTATATTAACAGAAAGTGAAAAAGGAGTTTGTAATGCTCGTAATAAAGGTATTGAATTAGCTTCAATGAAATATTCTATTTTTATTGATGATGATGACTTCATAAGTGAAAACTACTTTGAAGAATTATACAAATTTGTCAAGCCAAATAGAATTGTTCTTGGAACTTTTTATGACATTGATGAAGATACGGGTAAGGTCATGGACTCATATATGACTCCACAACTTCTTAAAAATTCAGGAATTATAGAAAATCCCTATAAAACAATTAAAGATGCAATAGTGATTACAACAAATAAAATTATTCCAACTATTAACGTTAAAAATTCAAATTTTAATCCAGAACTAACCAATGGTGTAGATATTGCATATTATGCAAACTTTTATCCGGATAATGATTTTGAGTTTTATGTTGTTGATAAAAGCATTGGCGCAAATTATTATAGACTATGGAGAGAAGGTTCAATATCCAGACAGGATATGTCCTATGAATTTAATATTGACAATCGCTTGAAAGTAATTGAAAACATTAATAAAGGCCTTAAAAAAGCAAAGAATCAGGAAATGAGAAGCTTTATTGAAAGTTTAACAGGCGGACAAGTAGTCAAAATAAACGAATACTTAAATAAATATCCTAAAGAATATAATAATGTTTTAAAGGACATATTGGAATATGATTATGAATTTTTCCCATATAAATATTTAAATGAAGATTTATCGAAATTAAATAACGATGAAAGGAAATTAATTATTTCTTATGCATTTTCACCGACTAATACGACCACAAGTAATGTTGTTGCAAAGAAAATATTATCTGATAAAAAGAATGTTGATATTATTTGTGCTAGTTTAGATGATATGCCAAAAGATTTTACACTTGAAAAAATCGTTTTAGAATATATTGTTAATAAGTTTACAGTAACTTCAAATTTCTCAACGGAATGGGACAACATTTTAAATTTTGTAAATGAGGGAATGAAATTAATTAAAGATTATGGGGAAATCTATAGCAGAGCGAATTTTGTCCATTCACATTTTTTAGCTTTAGAGTATAAAATAAAAAACCCAAAAACTTACTGGAAAGCTGAATTCTCTGACCCGTTAATATACACTTTTGGAAATAGGCATTTGAGCGGAAAATTAACTGATGAAGAATACATTTCAAGAATAAATAAAATTTTAAAAGAAAAGAATTTAGAACCTATAAGCAGTGAAAACGACATTAATTGTGTCTGCGAATATTTAACATTTATTTTTGCAGATGAAATAATATTTACAAATGAAAGTCAAAAAGATGTTATGATAGATTCATTGCCTTTTAAAGTGGATATAGATGAAAAATATATAATTTCACCTCATCCAACATTAGATGAAAAATATTATCATATTAAAAAAAGCAATTACTCTTTAGATAAAAATTATGTTAATTTCGCATACTTTGGAGTGATATTTCCAAACAGATCATTTGAAGATTTTATCAATGCCTTTGAAAATATAAGTGAAAAATTTAAAGATAAAATTAGATTGCACTTATTTACTCCAAATAGAACTTTATTTGAACAACTTTTAACTAAAGATTTGCTTGAAAAAACCACATTCAATCAAAATATTGATTATCTGGAATTTTTAAATCTATCAAAAAAATTTGATGTGCTTATTGCTGAAGACAGCTATACAAAAGGACATTTCATTAAAAATCCATACCTTCCATCAAAAATATCTGATTATAAAGGCTCAGATACAACAATTTGGGCAATATGTGAGAAAAATAGTGAAATGTCAAAATTAGACATCAAATATAAATCATATATCAATGATTTGTGTGGAAATACAGATACATTAAATTCAATAATGTGTGAAAAGACCAATGAAGAAATAGAACCATTTACAATTGATGAAAAAGAATACAATAAACAACGAACTGTTCATTTAACTCAAAAGATTGCTGAATTGATTGATGTCTGTGAGTCCGAATTTAAAAAAGATGAAATGTATTTAGCTAAAATTAATGAACTAACAACGAGAATTCAAAATTTAGAAAAAGAAAACTCGGAAATTTTAAATTCGAATAGTTGGAAAGTTACAAAAAATTTCAGAAAAATTGGAAAAAAATTTAAATAATTTAAAAATGTTATATTAATTATAATTTAAGGAGATATTATTATGAGAAAATTTTCTAGAATGCAATTAGCAGCACTTTTTATTATACTTATTATGGTATTAAGTGGGGTTGCTGGTTTTTTACTTTTTATATTCGCATAAATTATATTAATGGAGGACTTAAATATGGTAAAATACAAAATAGCTGCAGTAGTTGCAGAATTTAATTATGATATTACACAAATGATGTTGGAATTAGCAACAGCTGAAGCTAAAAATAGAGATTGTGAAATTACAAAAGTAGTTGCTGTTCCTGGTGTATTTGATATGCCACTTGTTATTAAAAAATTATTACAGAAAGATGAATATGATGCAATTATCACTTTAGGTGCAGTCATTGAAGGAGCAACTGACCACGATCAAATCGTAGCACAGCATGCTTCCCGTAAAATAGCTGATTTAGCACTTGAATATGATACTCCTGTTGCATTAGGAATCACCGGTCCAGGTATGACAAGATTAGATGCACACAGACGTGTCAAAAATGCAAAAAGTGCAGTTGAAGCAGCTATTAAAATGTGTGATAGATTAAAAGAAATTTAAGATGATTGTATGGAAATTTTAAAACCTGAAGAGTTAAAAGAAAAATTTTCTGATCCTTGGGTTGCACCATATGAAAAAGTGCTAACCATGGTTGATGGAGATAAGGTTGAAATTGTCGAGTATCATCCATGTATTTCAGGATCCCACTGGTTATTACATCAATATAAAAATAATTCCGAATTGATTGATGATGCTTACCGTGACGGAAATAAACATGTTTATTCCTGCCATGTAGGCTCTGCTCCTCTCGACTTAAAAGCTAGTTTTAATGCAGCCGGAATTGATGAAATCAAAATTGTTGATGATGAGGTTAAAGTCACTCATGCAGGTCTTGCGGGTGCAGGCGTAGGTGCTGGAATGTGTAGAGGAATGGGTAAAGGCGTTAAATATATAGAGCTCATTAAATCTGGTGGAGGTTCAAAAGAAGGTAGAGCAACAGTAGTAACACCTAAACTTGAAAAAGTCGTCATAGGTGTTGACGATACTGATGTAAAAGATGCCGGTGCAACATGGACAATGGCTCATAATCTAGGTGTTGAATTGGCTAGCGAAGGTTTTGAATACTTGGATCATATAATTGTTCAGTTATATCCACACAACCCACATAAAACTCAAAACTGCGTTTCAATCGCTTTAACATTTGCTGTTGAAAGTGACAAAAAAGAAGCTTTAATTAATAGAGTTATTGAAATTCTTAAAAGAGACACTTTATCCGATAAAACTGCAATAGCTATTTTGGAAGGTCTTGAAATACCAAAAAAATTAAGAGAATACTCAATCGCTACAAAATCCGGTATGATGGACATTGAAACTGCAGAAGCTACTGCAAAAGAATTAGATATAGACTTGATTGCAGTTACTGGTGAACAAGGTAAAGTAGGTGCTCTTGCAGCTTTAGGTCTTTACAACGATGTTGAAGAAGCAGTTAAAGCATATGATAAAAAATAAGGGAAAATTCTCTTATTTATCTATTTTTTAAGTATTAGCTGATTTACTAAAATCTATATTTATAAATCCATTCTTTTCAAATCTTTTTGAAGAGGAACCATTCACATCATCGAATTTTAATTGAATTAAATGATTTTCATATGTAAAATTCTTATTTTCAATCGTTGAATTGACATAACCAATACTGCCCACATAGGAATCATCCGCCATAATGGAATAGCTTTCATTTTCTAAAAAAACACCTGTGGAATTAGATATTGATACATTATCCACTATTAACTCATAAGACCATGACCCGGATTGTCTTGAAGAAATCATGTATTTCTCATCATAAGATACATTATTTTCTTTTATATTGTGAGAAACTACTGACTTATCAAAGACATCAATCAGCCTACTGTTTTGAATAATGTCACCATCATCAACATGAAGTGCATTTTTTACATCAAGAGGCAGTCTTAATATATCAGGTTCAAAGTCTCTTGTTTCATTTATTACATAAAGGTCATTATCTATAAGAACCGTATCATTTACTTTAATTCCAAGCGTCATCATTGCATCTGATGGCATCCGTATTACATTAGATTCATTTTCAATTGCAGTGTCCACAGTGTATGGACCTCTAACTGAAATTGAATTGTCATTTCTATGGTCAGTGAAAATTATTAAATTTCGGGAATTGGGTTCTATTGAAATAGTACCATTATCAAAAGTAGCGGCACCTAAAAATGTTGAAAGCATCAAAAGCAAAATGATGAGTGAAATAATTAGTGGAAAATGAACTTTAATAAAAGATTTTAATAAATTTCCCCCACGAGTTTTTCTATACATGCTAATGGATTGAATTATAACTTTAGCAAAATAATAGATTGATAAAAGTATGCCCACAACAGAAATTATAACTCCTACAGATAAAGGAATGAATTTAACAAAGAATATGGTAAACAAACCTAAAATAACTAAAGATAAACCAACGATTGACATACGAATATAATACCCAATATCATCAATCATAGTAACCCTACCATACTTATTAGCACGGTTCATAATTGTTCTTACAACTTCATTAGCCATGATATTTAAATCAGCTAAAGGAGACATATCATGTTCTATTGCACCAATGTCGACCTCCATAATGGAAATGCCCAATACATCAGCATCAATAACAATACCAACATCCACACCATAATCCTTTTCAAAATGAATTTTCTTTAAAATTTCCTTACGTGCAGCAAACTGACCGCTTAAAGGCTGTTCAAATGAAATCTCTGGAAAAAAAAAGTTTAAAAGTGGTTTTGCAGTAAGTTCAGTGACACGGCCACTTTCACGTGCAAATTTTGTCTTAGTAATATCTGTTTTACCCATTAAAATAGGTTTAATCATTGATTCAACTTTTTTACTAGTTAAATTATGAATATCTGCATCAATAAATGCTATAATATCACATTCAGCATATTTATAGCCCGTAAATAGAGCTTCACCCTTACCTTT
This sequence comes from Methanobrevibacter millerae, assembly GCF_001477655.1. Classification (NCBI taxonomy): domain Archaea; kingdom Methanobacteriati; phylum Methanobacteriota; class Methanobacteria; order Methanobacteriales; family Methanobacteriaceae; genus Methanobrevibacter; species Methanobrevibacter millerae. Next base: position 2,501,774 of record NZ_CP011266.1, read on the forward strand.
ATTAACTTCATGATTAATTACAATAGCACCGGCATTAGAAGCTTCTTCAGCGGTATTATCTGATGATCCGTCATTGACTACTATAATTTCATCAACACATGAAACCTTTTTAATTACTTCCACTACCCTAGCTACTGTATTTTCTTCATTAAAAGCAGGTATGATTACAGAAACCTTTTGATATTTAGGTTTTGATGATTTTATACCCGCAAGCAAAAAAGTAAGAAGTACAAATAACCAAGACAAATTATTCACCAATTATTAATTTATTATTTATAATATATTTTTTTAATACTATAAATGTTTATTATTAACATAGAAAAAATTAATTCTTAATTTCAATAGTATTAGATTCACATAATCCATTGAACATAGTAGTTATTATATATTTACCTGCCGGTAAATTAATATTTAAGTTTGCTATACCATTTGTATCTGTGATTCTTGTGTAAAATACACCATTAATATTAAAATTAACACTTTGATTAGGGCATGGGGTTCCATATCCATCAAGTATTGTAGCCTTGAATTTTGTACCATCCCTATAACTCATTGTAACGTCATTTGCTTTTATGATACTTAAAACAGTGATTGTGTTAGATACTTTTGAATCTCCGTACTGTGCAGTAATTATATATTTTCCAGGAATTAAATTAATAGCTAAGCTAGCTACACCTTCAGAATTGGTTAATCGAGTATAAAATACTCCATTAATGTTGAATGTTACATTAACACCCGCCATAGAAGATCCTTTTTCATCTACAAGTTTAACAGAATATCTGGAAGCATTTCTATAATATTTAACCAAATCATTATTTTCAACCAAACGTGACAAGACAGTGATATGGCTAGCAGAATTTTCACCTGTGACGGGATTAGTTACAGTTAATATATAATTACCGGAGTCTAAATTAATATTTAACCTAACATCACCATTTGAATCTGTTGTTCGATAATAAAAGACACCATTGATATTCATCATGACCTCTTTATTTGCAATCGGATTGCCATCAAAATCACGAATTGTTGTACTGAATTGAGATGAATTTTTATAATATTTAGTTAAATTATAAGAATCGACACTGGATTTTATGTTAACATATATTTCACAAGAAGAATTAATATAATTACCTTTACCCTCAAATTCCAAGTTTACTAAATAATTACCTGAATTAAGACCCATATTTAATGAAATAAAACCATTTTCATTTGTATGTCTTGTATACTTTAAGCCATTGACATAAATATTAATTGATTCATTAGATAAAATATTGTTATTTGAATCAGCCAGCATTGCGATTAATTTTGTACCGTCATGATAATACATTGAAATATTATCCGCTTTAATAACAGTATTAATTGAATCGATAGTGAATTTTTCATTAAGCAATATTGTTTTATATGTAGATTTATTGAATAATGCTTCAACAGAATAATCTCCCAAATTCAAATTATTTAAAACTAGAATGCCTTCACCACCAATAGTTTTAACATTATAATTCTGATTATTTATTTTTAAATTAACGGTTTCATTTAGATTTTTAGATAATCTTACATTAATAGATACATTATTAATATTTTTTTCGATATTTACATCCATATTTATCTCATTTAGATAAACTTTGAATGTTATTTCATTATCTGCCCCATTATAATTAGAATTACCATTGAAAATAATACTGGCCACATATTCTCCTACATCCAAACTATAAGGTAGCACAAATTCCTTATTAGAATTTATTTGATATTCTTTACCATCAATTATTAAAGTAAGAATTTCATCAATTTGATGATTTAGACCTGTGAAATAGTTTTTTACAATTATATCATTAGAATAAAGAGTATTAGAAATGTTAATCATTAGTGAAGGATCAATCTTATTAATATTAACACTAACATTTTTATTTACAGGTTTATAATTGTTATTTCCAGCATAATGAATATTAATAGGATATTTGGAAGCATTTAAAATAACTGGAACAGAAAATTCACCATTTGATTTAAACAAATAATCAACATTGTTAATAGTTAATATAACATTTTCGTTTAATTTTAAGTTATTAATACCAATTAAATCAACAGTTGTCTTAATATATTCTCCATAATTAATATCAAATGTGTCAACATCAAGTTTAGGTGTGGCCTTATCCACAAATACATTAATTTTTTGAGAATTTGAATAATAATTACTGTTACCCTCGAAATTCAAGACACATTCCCAAATTCCTGCATTCAATAAAACTGGAAGTTGATAGAGAGAATTTGCATTAATTAAATAAAGTTTATTATCAATATTTAAAGTTATTTCATGATTAAAAGTATTATTTATAATTAAATAATCACCATAAGTTATATTTTCAATATTAATATTTAAATTAATATTTGATTTATTAATCTGGAATGCTTTAGAGGTATTTACTTTATTGAAGTTATCATTTCCTTCAAAAATTAAGTAAGCTACATAATTAGATGCATTTAATAAAACAGGAATTGTAAATTTAGAATTAGAATTTACTTCATAAACTATATCCCCCATATTTAATTTTAACTTTTCATTGATTTGATTACCTTTCATATCAGTTAAAGAAGTAATAAGAGTTGTTTTTTCACCATATGTGCCATTTGAAACCAACAATCCAATATTGAAATTATTTTTTGATATTGTGAAATTTTCTATATTTTTAATAGAATTATAATTTTTATTTCCATTGAAAATAATATTAGCACTATATTTAGAAGCATTTAATTGAATTGGAAGTGTATAATCATTGTTTGAATTGAAAGAATATTTTTTATTATCAATAATTAAATCAATATTTTCATTTAGTTTAGAATCGTTAATTCCAGTTAATTTAACATTAACAATCACATCCTCACCATATTTAACACTATTAATACTGGATTCTAAAAGAGGATTAGCTTTTAATACCTCAACATTGCCGGTAATGTTTTTACTGTTGAATTTTTCACTACCCCGATAATAAATAAAAATATTATAAGATGATGCATCTAAAATAGCTGGAAGAGTAAATAATCCATTAGCATTAATAGAATAATTAATACCATTAATATTTAAAATAAGTTTTTCATTAATTAATTTAGAATTAAAGATTAATGAAGTATTGAAAATTAAGTTATTTCCGTAATAAACATTTTCAACATTAAAACTTAAATCAGCATCATATTTTAAAACAGAAACATTATTGAAAGTTTTAGCGGAACAATATTTTGATGTTTCACCATAATATACATTTATATTATAAAAACCCGCTTTAAATACATCAGGAATTAAAAAATATGAATTGGAAGAAATATTATAAGATTTATTTTCTATAGTTAAAACAACAGTATCATTGATTAAAATGCCATTATCATCAATTAATGAAACAAAAACATTGAACTTATCACCATAATAAATATCATCGACATTTAAAGTTAAATAAAGAGGATGCTTGGAAAGATTAATCTTTAACTCATCATTTGAAGCTAAATAATGAACATTATTTACATAATTTGCAGTTAAATTATTAATTCCATGTTTTAAATTAGTGAATGATGAACTAGCAAATCCATTGTTAACAGTTTTATTGTATTTTACACCATTACATTCAAAAATAACATAACCCTCATTAACCAAATGACCATATTGATCCTTAACCTCTGCAGTTAAATCAACAGAATTGTCATATCTTGAAACCTCGCTTAATACAGTAGTGGTCGTTAAATTGAAAACTGAGAATGCTTTAATACAAGCCACTTGAGAATTATAAAAGTGGCCTCTTTCAGACATGTTAATCTCATAATCATAAAAGTCAATCCAGTCAACACCATTATAACTTATAAATGAAGTGTTTGGTTTATAGTGAGTTCTAGTTAAGGATACTTTCTCAGAAATTGGAATCCATGCTTCAGATGAAGTGGATAATTTAATAATTATTTTAAATAAATCATTTTTATAAATTGGTATGAATTCATCAAAATTAATTGTGAAATAACCTGGAAGTGAGGTACCATTCTGTGTTAGTTTCAACTCGTTGTTGACATATATTTCAACTGTATAATTTGATTCAATATTGAAATAGGTTGAAAATGCAGCCAAAATTTCATCAGATGTGGCATTGAAATTATTCTGATACCACATAGTGCTTTGATTTGTTAAAAAATAATCTGTTATACCCGAAACGTCATATTGATAGTTTTTATTATATTTAACAGTATCATTTAAAATAAAAGTGAATGAAGCATCATTTTGACCTACTCCCGCACAGCCAGTATCATAATATGATACATAAAAGTATCCGTTATCACCCCAATCAGGTCCCCAACTATTTTTACATATCCATGCACCATCTCCGGGAGGAGAAGTTTTGAATTTGCTTTTAGAATAATTATCATCCCAACCTACAATTACAATAGCATGATTAAGATTAGTTGGAATTGAACAATAATAACTATTAGATCTCATATATAAACCCGAATAATAAATTCCAGTAAATACCCCACCATAATTTAAAATTGCATACTTAATTGCATCATTATCCGTATAACTTAATCTAGGAAGATAAACAATGTTTTGTACATGCATAACACTATCCATTAATGGAGATAAAAGAGTATTTAAAATATATTTATCATCGGATTCATTAACTGGACCCATCCAACTTGCAAAATAACTTGGAACCATATTATTATATCCACCATTATTTGTCATCATATTACGTCCATAATCAGAAAATAATGCCATTAAATTTTTCATGTTTTCTTCAGAAAAATCATATTCCACACCAGTAGCCTTTAAAATACAAGATTCCAATGCCGCAATTCCTGCAAATGCCCAGCAATTACCATCAGTTCCTTGATTTTTAACAGAAGAAACAAGTCCGTATTTTCTTAAATCATAACTAGAAGGTATGGAACCAGCATACGGAGTATAACTCATTTGAGTATAATTAAATCTTTCAAAATTAATATTATAAAAATCCAACTTAGTTAATTCACAATTGATGAATTTGTTATTAATGAAATTCTCATTATTATTGACAACACTAAAAACATTGTTCTTATTAAAAATATTATTTTCCATCATGAATGAAGAAATATCACAATATATGGCTTCACCTTCAATGGCTGAATTGTTAAAAAAGTTGGATGATGAAACACTGAGATTTCCATACATTTTATAAATGGCACCACCCTGATAAACAGCAGAGTTATTAATTGCAGTTATATTAATAAGTAACATATTAGTGTTCAAATCACAAATAGCTCCACCTAATTTAGCACTATTGTTTATAAAATAAGAATTCGAAATATTTAAAGTAGATGAGAAAGAATAAATGGCTCCCCCATAATCAGATGAAGAATCTCTAAAAATTACATTATCAGAAATTAATTCACCAGTGTTATAGATAGAAGCTCCTTTTAAAGTTAAATCATTGAATTTTAATAAACCTGAATTTAAAAAAGCATTTCCTGAGTTTTTAAATGAAATAATGGTATTTTCACTACTTTCACCATTAAATGAATTATAATTAGAAATGGATTTCGAACTATCTAAAACATATTCACCATTGGCCAGATAAATATTTGAATTTTCTTTAATTCTATTAGATGTTAAATATTTATAAGGATTATCTATTGAACCATTTCCATTATCCTGAGATAAAGAAGAATCAAAATAAATATTTGAATATGAATCATCACTTGAGGCAGATAAAACAGAATCTGAAGATGTTATATTGTCTTCTGCACAAGTAAAAGGAATTGCTAATAATCCTATGAATAAAATTATAAAAATTATTTTATTATTTAACATGTAATTCACTAATTAATATATTTATAAAAAACATGTTAATATAATTTTTATATGATGAATGAGTGGCAAAAATATTTAATTTCTTGTCATGACGTTTTATTGATTATAATTCTGTATTTTTTAATTGTTAGAATTCCATTTTTAGTCTTGTATAATTTATTTATTATTTAGGGATTGGTTTGTCTGTAGTAATTTTTGACTTTGTTGGATGTTTTCTCGATATTTTTATCATCAAAGCATGTATATCTCTTTGGAATTGATTGATTATGTATTTTCTTATGAAATCTTTTAATACAACTTGTATGACACTGTAATTTTGTAAATAATGTTTAAAATATTCTATTGATTATTTTGTTGATTTTAGCCTAAAACAATTTTTCTTTTACAATAGACTTTTAATTTGTGATGTATTGTTTGGAACAAATGAAATGTACATAATTTTATTGTTTGGTGTGATATTCAAATTCCCGGAATATTTCATAGTATTTACTTATTTTACGAAGTAAGTGATATCCAATTTTCATTATTCTGGAATTTTATCCATAATATCTTGTAAAAATTGCTTATGTTCACAATTAATGGATTATTTTTTTCCACATTTTTTGCACTGATACTGCTGTTCTTTAAATTATATAGTTTTTCCATTGATATTTTGTTTATTTTTAGTTATTGTACTTTTTAATAATTTTATAAGCAAACAATCAGGACAATTAGAATGAATTTTAGTGATATGAAATTTCAAGTGTAAAAAAAATAATTTGAAAGAATCCTATAAAATTTTACAGACTCAATTTTTTAAAATATTATGAATACCTTTTTTTTCAATTATAGAAATAATACCTGCAATAGCTAAAACTTCAAATGTAGCAAAAATAGCTTGACAATTAGATGAATAGGCCCTAGTATATTCACAATAACCTAAAAATGATGAAAACCAACAGAGACCAAATAGTTGTACTGCAAATGTTCCCAATAACAATATTTCAAAAAGAAATACTAAAGAAAGATTTTTTGATTTGAATCTATTCAATATTAAATTAATACCTGTTAAAATGAATGAAATAACAGATATGATTACAATAATTATTGAAATTAATTGATAAAAGTGAATACTTGCTTTTGCAAAATTCCATTCAAAATTATCCTGTGAATATTCGCTTTTAGTAAATATATTCATGTGTAAAAATGATTCGACATCTTTAACCTGATTATTTTCTCCAAAAGTCAGTGACGGAAGCATTATATCAACATTACACTTCTGAATATCTCGACCTAAATCTTTATATAAAATGGATGTTTTAAGTAATAAGAAGAATAAATCTTTTAAATCAAAAATTTCACCAACAGATCTTCCGACAGCATATTTGGATATGAATATTTTATCAGATTTATTTAAATCACCATTTTTAAAAGCATCATTAAGTTCGGCATTTACTTTATGGAAAAAATCACTTGTTGATTTTTCATCAGCATATAAACCAGAAGCTGCCAGTGCATCCCTTAAACTCCAGGCATTTGTATCTCCATTAAGTTTATTTTCTTTTAAATTTCCCTGTGCCCAGCCGGAATGAACCCAGTTATTAAATAAGTCTGGTCTACTTTGTAATGTAGGAGAAGCATTCCATGCCTTATCAATTGTGGAATAAGTGACCCAGTAAATATCAGAGTTATTTTTATCATCTATTAATAAAAGATTATGGAAAAATTCACCCAATTCTCCTTCAGTTCTTGTATTGATATCATACACCCCAAATTTTTCATGATTAACCTCAGAATAAGCAAAAGTGCATCCTACAAATATAAAAATAGGAATAATAGATATAACAATGATTTTATAATATTTTTTTACATTGAAACTTTTATTTTTAACAACAGGTCCCAAATTAAGAATCAGAACAAGAAATATTGAAGCTAAAAATAAAATTAAAATTCCAACACCATCTTCTTTGAGGTAATAATTAAAAGTAAATATAATTCCCAATAGAATACCCCAAATCAGTAGACTTCGATTAGAACTATCCTCAGAAATTACCTTATTCATGAAAATAAATAAAGAAGACAAAAACAAAATTAAAAATGGAGCAATAGCAGCATTTCTATAAACTCTACCGCTAATAAAAAGATCCATACCACAAGGCAAAAATATTATGAATAAATATATTAATGCTAAAATAATCTTATTTTTAGTCAAATAATTATAAACAGCATATACTATTAAAATTCCACCTAATATCCATACTAACGAAAGAACAAAACCATAAGGCAACCCAATTACATTAACAAACTTTAAAAAGAGAGAATAACTAATGGTTTTACTTAACGAATGAATATTCCAATTAGCAAAGTATTGGCCCAAATGAGCATTATTAATTAATAGCAATTCATCAAGTTGATTTGTAAGCAAATACCAATAAGGAAAAAAATTCCCAATGTAAAGGCGCAATACTGTAAGTAAAGACACGATAAAAATAATCAAATAAGAACTAATTTGGTTAATTTTACCTATAAATTCCATGATAAATAGTAAGTTTAAATAAATATTTAAAATTTTTTAAAATCAAAATTATGAGTCTGAAAAATTTTATAGGCTTCTTTCAAATTATTTTTTTACAATTGAAATTATTAATATCACTCATTGTACAACAGGATTTAAAACAAAAACACAACTACAAAGACTGAGTGAAGATAATGTTGTTCAACACCCCAGTATCTAAAAAAAGCAATAAAAAGAAAGACAAATCAAAAAAAATATAAAAAATCACAAACACTATCAAATACAGGACAACAAAAACTTGAAATAGGTGCAAAAGAAGAGCAAAAAACACTCTAGAATTTTGTTCTGTCTAACACCATATAAATAAATCATACAAGACTAAAAATGGAATTCTAACATTTTTAGATTATCAATGAAAAATTGGACTGAAAAACATTAAAAATCAAATAAGCCTATAAAATTTTACAGACCAAAAAAATAGAAATTAAGTGCTTTTAATCACGATAGTATTAGAAGCACTTAATCCGTTGAATATGGTTGTTATTATATATTTTCCTGATTGTAAGTTAATATTTAAATTTGCTACACCTGTTGAATCAGAAATTCTTGTATAAAACACACCATTAATGTTGAAAGTAACTGCCTGATTAGGATATGGGTTTCCATTACCATCCAAGATTGTAGCCTTGAATTTTGTACCATCCCTATAATTCATAGTAATGTCATTTGCTTTTATGATACTTAAAACAGTGATTGTGTTAGATACCTTTGAGTATCCATACTGTGCAGTAATTGTATACTTTCCAGGAATTAAATTAATAGCTAAACTAGCTACACCATCAGAATTAGTTAAACGGTCATAAAATACCCCATTGATGTTAAACGTTACAGTAACTCCCGCAATAGGAGATCCCTTATCATCAAGAACTTTAACAGAATATCTTGATGCATTTCTATAATATTTAACCAAATCATTGTTTTCAACCAATCTTGACAAGACAGTTATGTTATTTGCTGCTTTTTCACCAGTTACGGGATTATACACAGTCAATACATATTTTCCAGGAATCAAATTAAGATTTAATCTAGCAATACCATCAGAGTTGGTTTTTCTAGTATAAAAAACACCATTAATATTCATTTTCACATCAACATCAACAACTTTATTACCATCATAATCCAAAATTGTTGCATAAAAATGAGTTCCATTTCTATAATATTTAACAACATCAGATGATATGACAGTCGATTTGACTGTTATATTTCTAGAAATCGTTGAATTCACATATTTTCCATCACCAGAATATGAAACCACAACATTATAATTACCGCTGTTTAAATTTATAGCTAATGATGCAGAACCGTCATCTTTAGTTGTTCTTTTATTTTCAACACCATTAAGAAGAATAGTTATGTTTTGGTTTGATAATGGATTGTTATTTTTATCTTTTAAAGTAACATAGAATCTAGAGTTATCATGATAATACATTACCAAATCATCAGCTTCCAATTTTGTTTTGATATAATCTACACTAAAGTTACCGCTATCAGAAGCATTCTGATAATAATCATTAGAAAATGAAGCTTTAACTCCATATTCTCCATAATCCAAACCAGATAATGATAATGAAGCCATACCATTGGTTGATTTAACATTATAAGATTTAGAATTTACTTTAACGACAACAGTTTCATTAATTGATTTTGAAAGTTTTACTGTAATATTGACAGAATCAACATCGGTTTTTAAAATATTTAAACTCATAGATAAAGGTATCTTACTTACAATGAAACTTGTAGTTGCAGATTCATTATTATAAGAAGCTATAGCAACATATTTACCCGGATTAAATAAATCGTTTATTGATGTTTTTGTATTTGAAACAAGTGAATAGGTTTTAGATCCAATTTTTACATTAACATATCCGGATACATTTAACCCGTTTTGAGTTAATGTATTATCGATGCCCAGTTTATCTCCGTAATAAATATCTGAAATGCTTATTTTCAAATAAGTGATTATATTATCTGCATTAATAATATTTGAAACGAGAGAATTAGAATAATAACTATCTTCATAACTTGCTAAAATATTATAACTTCCTTCAGATTTCAGCTGAGTTTTAATTGTTGCTTTTCCATTTACAACAGAAGCCGTGTAATTTTTAGAGTCAATTGTAAAAGTTACCTTACCCTGATTAATTAAACTGCCTGAAGCATCTTTAACAGTAGCCACAATATCAAATGAAGAATTGATATTAACAACTTTCGGATAGTTAAGATAAATATTAGAAGTTAATTGATTAGAAGTGAATGCCTTTATACATGCCACCTGTGAATCATATGTATGGCCATATTCCGGCATGTCGGCTTTATAATTAAATAAATCAATCCAATTTTTACCATCAATACTGAAAAATGAAACACCTTCTGAGTAAAGAATCCTATTTGATCTGACCTTTTCTGAAATAGGAACTGATGCAAGATTATCAGTTGAAATTTTCAAAACGATAGTGAATGTATCGCCTGTTTTTAAAGGAATATTCTGATTTAGATTAAAAGTATAATATCCGGCATCCGCTTTTCCGTTTTGAGTGAGCTTTAATGCATTATTAACATAAATTTGAGCTGTCCATTCAGATGTTGCATTAAAATAGGTAGAAAATGCATTTAAAAGTTCATTACCTGTTGCATTGAAAGTATTTTTATACCAAACAGTATCTTTACCTGTAATTAAATAATCAGTGATTCCAATAATATCATACTGATAATTTTTATCATAATGAACTGTGTCATTTAAAATAATGGTATATGTGGATTTATCATAATCTCCAAGTCTTGCACATTTTGTATCATAATATGAAACATAGAAATAACCGTTATTTCCCCATGTCTCACCCCAGCTATTTTTACATATCCAGGCTCCGTCTCCAGGAGGAGAAGTTTTAAAATTGCTCCTGGAATAATTATCATCCCATCCGACAATTGTTACTGCATGATTTGGTCCTGTTGTACCCGGGTAATAATAATTATTCGATTTCATATATGAAACAGAATAATAAACACCTGTAGCTACAGCACCATACTTAATAAGAGCTTCTTTAATAGCATCATTATCTGTATAATCACTGCGTGTTAAGTAAATAATATTTTGAACATGAATAGTACTGTTTAAAACAGGAGATAAAACAGACCAATCACTGAATGTTTCTAAATCTTCTTGTATAGCACCTAACCAGCTTACAAGATAACCAACACCCATATCATCATATCCACCTTTATTAGTTGTTAGCTGCCAACCATAATCAGAATAAAGCGCCATGACATTTTTCATGTTCTCTTCAGACAAGTCAAAACTTTGTGTAGATGCCTTTAAAATACATGATTCCAAAGCTGCAAGAGAAGTAAATGCCCAGCAATTACCGCTACCTTTTTGATTTTTAACTGAAGTTACCTGGTTATAATCTCTCAAATCATATTTTGAAGGTAAAACTCCATTAAATGAAAAATCGCCAACAAATTGTACGTAATTTCCGTTTCCTATAACTAAATCATATCCCAAACTTTTATAATAATTTTTTTCTTTTGAAGCCTTGTTATTATTATATGTATTTGAGGTTACACTTTCATTTATATTTAAAATCGTGTAAATCGCTCCGCCTTCATAAGTTGCTTCATTGGAATTGAATTTAGATGATTTGATTGAAACTTCTGATGAATTATCTATAAAAAGAGCACCGCCGCTTAATGCTTTGTTTGAGTCGAATGAAGATGATGAAACAGTTATTGTACCATACATTTTATAAATAGCTCCACCCTGATAATTAACTATATTATTATTAGCATTTATTGAATCAATAATCGAATTGGAATTCAAATCACATATTGCTCCTCCAAAAGTTGCATTACATGATGTGAAATTAGATTTCTTAACATTTAATGTAGATTCCTTTGCATAAATAGCCCCACCGGCATTCGTCAAAGTATAGCAATTATTAAATAATGTGTTTATTACAGTTAAATCCGAATTGCTTTCACTGGCTATCGCACCACCATATTTATAAGCATAGTTACTATCAAAAGTAGAGTCTATGACTTTTAAATTTGTATTGGATGAATATATAGCCCCACCATATGTAGCATGATTATTCCTAAAGGTAGATGACTCAATCAATACATTTCCTTTAGAAGAGTATATTGCACCGCCAAATACATTATCATAACTTCCCTTATATGCACCATTATTATTTTCAAAAATAACATTAGATGCTGTGAAATTTTTATTATTATAAATTGTTAAACCGTTTAATGTAATATCAGAAATGAATAAAGAATCTTGAGAATAAATCTGTAGAGAATAGCTTTTAATAATCGTGTTTGAAGAATCCTGACCTATAATTGTTAAATTATTAAAATATTTCGTTCCATCCAAAGTATATTCCCCACTTGCAAAATAAGCGACACTATCATCAGACAATCTATTATATGTTAAATAATTATAAGGGCTTGATTTCGAACCGTTTCCATCAATTGATGCATGTGAATCAAAATAAATATTTGATGAAGTTAATACATCATTATTATCATTTAATGCTAGCTGATCATCATTTAAAGTTACATTATCACTAGCAAAAGATATTGGAACTAGCACCATGAATAAAATAAAAAATATAAAAAATTTTTTAAAATGTTTCATCATTTCACCTCATGAATATATAATTATAAATTATTATTTTCATTATTTATTAATTTATTTTAAATTATATTTTTGTAAAAAAAGTTAAAAAAACAAAAAAGAATATAAAAGAGAATAAAAAAACAGATTAATTAAGGAGATATAGGGAGGACTATTTATTTATAAAAAATTGTTAATTTTATTATTAACACTTTCTGTTGTTTTTTCTGTTGCAGTTGTTTCAGCAATTGATGCAAATTCATCGGACAATCACCACATAATTCAAAATGATTCAAGTGTTAATTATGAAAATCAAGAAATAAACCATCCGCCAAAAAATCACCACCCGCCAAAGCATGACTTTAGACCTGATGAAAAATCCGTTTCAAAAGATTTCGATTTCTTTGGACTTTTTACTATTTTTAAAGATAATAAAAAACATGGATATTGGGTCTTGTCAGAAGACATGAAAAAGGTCGATTTGGATAAGCTTTCCAAAAATGGAGTTAATATAATATTTTTAAACTCTTATGCATTTACCGAACATGGACAAAGAGATGTTTTAGACTGGATTAAACAGGCTAATGACCATGGAATAGAAGTTCATATATGGATGCAAATATTTAATACGGGCGACTGGATATCTCCATTGAAAAATGGTACTCCAGATACTGCATACTTTAACTACAAAATAGAAGAAGCCAAGTATTATGCAGGTCTTGATGGAGTGAGCGGACTGCAAATGGATTACATAAGATATGAAGGAGATGCTTATAAATATCCTAATGGAACCGCTGCAATAACTCAATTTGTTAAAAGTTTTTCAGAATCTGTTAAAAAGGTAGATCCAAGTTTAACCGTATCTGCAACAGTAATGCCTGAAGAGAATGCAAGCTATTATTATGGGCAGGACATTACAACAATAGGAAAATATGTTGATGTCATAGTTCCTATGATGTATAAGGGAAATTATCAGCAGAACAGTTCATGGATACAAAATACAACAGAGTGGTTTGTAAATAATTCTGGAGACGCTAAAATATGGATTGGTCTTCAAACATACAAATCCGATTTCAATGTAACCAAAACCCCAGTAAAAGAATTAATGAATGATCAAAAATTTGCTTTTGATAATGGTGCTAATGGAGTAATATACTTCAGATGGGGGCTAAACGAAGAACTTGAAAATGAAAAATTAAACTGATTCTACAAATAATCTAAATTAAATTTTTAGATTATTAATTTTTATTAAATACTTTTTTTAATCTTTTTTAATATAACAGGAAATTATTTATCTTAAAAGTTCGAAAAAATAATTAGAATTATTGAAGGTTTTAATCAATGATAAATCAAACACTGGAAAAAGAATTAAATCTCAAAAATTGGCAAGTGAAAAAAGTAATAAAACTGATTGATGAAGGAAATACAATCCCATTCATTGCAAGATATAGAAAAGATGTAACAGGTTCACTTAACGATGAAGTATTAAGAAAATTCGATGAAAGATTAAAATATCTTAGAAATCTTGAAGAAAAAAAAACTAAAATTATCGAAAGAATTCGTAGTCTGGATAAATTAAACGAACAGCTTAAAAACGATATTTTAAATGCAAAAACATTAGTTGAACTTGAGGATTTATACAGACCATATAAAAGTAAAAAACATACAAGAGCTACAGTTGCTAAAGAAAAAGGTCTGGAAGCATTGGCCAATATTATTTTAAAGCAGGACACTGAAAAACCTATTTTGGAAATAGCTAAAAAATATATTAACCCAAAAAAAGATGTAAACACTGCTGAAGAAGCAATTGAAGGTGCAAAAGATATTATCGCTGAGATAATATCAGACAATTCTCTTTTTAGAAAAAAAATAAGGCAGAATACTTTTTATACTGGTAAAATTGAATGTAAAGTAAAAAATAAAGATATTTCATCACAATATGAAGATTATTATGAGTATTTTGAAGATTTAAGAAAGATTCCTCCTCACAGAATTCTTGCCATCAACAGGGCTGAAAAAGAAGGTGTTATTAGAGCAAAAGTTACACTTGAAATAGATGATATCATCATTTATTTAAAAAGACATATTCTTAAAAATAAATCCAAAATTGCTGAAAAAATAAAATATAATCCCAATACAACTCCAATTATCTCAGATGCTATAAATGATTCCTATAAACGATTAATAGCACCTGCAATTGAGCGGGAAATTAGAAGTTTTCTAACTAAAAAAGCGGAAGAAAAATCAATTAAAGTATTTGCACAAAACTTAAATCAGCTTTTAATGGAATCTCCATTGGCCGGAAAAACCATTCTTGGATGGGATCCTGCTTTTAAAACAGGATGTAAACTAGCAATTATTGATGAGACTGGGAAAGTACTTGAAACTGCATTGATTTATCCGACAGAACCGCAAAATAAAGTAGCTGAATCTAAAAAAGTAGTTCGTGATTTAATTAAAAAACATGACATTGATGTCATTGCAATAGGTAATGGAACAGCATCAAGAGAATCAGAAGAGATTGTATCGGATATCATAAAAGATACTGATGTTGAATACATTATTGTAAATGAAGCAGGAGCATCTGTTTATTCAGCAAGCAAATTGGCTGATGAAGAGTTTCCTGATTTTTCAGAAGGTGAACGCAGTGCAGTCAGTATTGCCCGAAGACTTCAAGATCCACTAGCCGAACTTGTAAAAATCGACCCGAAATCTATTGGGGTGGGCCAATACCAGCATGATATGAATCAAAAGCAATTAACAGAATCACTGAGTGGTGTTGTTGAAAAAGTAGTAAATGAAGTCGGTGTTGATTTAAATACCGCATCTCCTAGCCTACTTAACTATGTTTCAGGGCTCAATAAAACCACATCCAAAAATATTATAGAATATAGGGATAAAAATGGCAGCTTTAAAAACAGAAAAGAACTGCTTAATGTTAAAAAATTAGGAAAAAAGACTTTTGAGCAATGTGCGGGTTTTGTAAAAATCGATAATCCGGAATATCCTCTCGACAATACAACGATACACCCTGAATCATATGATGCAACATTAAAACTTTTAAAAGGATTAGGTTACTCTTTAGATGATATTGGTAAGGAAAATTTAAAATTAGACAATTTAAAACTGGATGAAATATCTAAAGATTATGATATCGGTGTTGAAACTCTAAAGGACATCATTCATGAACTTAAAAAGCCCGGTCGTGACCCACGTGACGATATGCCAAAACCAAAATTAAGGAAAAATGTTTTGTCTATTGAAGATTTGGAGGAAGGCATGATTTTAGAGGGAACTGTTAGAAACATAGTTGATTTTGGTGCATTTGTTGACATTGGAGTTCATCAGGATGGTTTAGTCCATAAATCACAGCTGGCAAACAAATTTGTTAAACATCCTCTCGACATTGTTAATGTTGGTGAAATAGTTAATGTTAAGGTTCTGGATGTTGACATCAAAAGAAATAGGATTCAATTGTCAATGAAAATTTAATATAACATTTGTAGTAAAAAAACGAAATTATAATAAATATATTCACTTAACAAATTGATGTCAGGTATTTTTCTTTAAAATTTTTTTGTAGTGAATCGCCTCGACATTTATCATTAAAGATATTATGAGATTCTTCTATTAACATTTCTTTTGATTCGATTATTATGCCTTTATAGTACTTTACCAAATTATTATGTTGGATTTGGTAAAAATTCTTGGGCTGTTACACTTTTAGTAGTATAAGGATTACCAAGCTATCCCCGGATTACTTTCCGGTTTGTTAATTTTATTAACAATTATACTTAAGTAATATAAATATAAGTAATTTTATGATTAATATAAATCATATTACTTTATATATTTTGTTTTTTTCAGAGCAATTTTTCAATATGAAATCAATTTCAATAAAAATCATTTATCAAAAAAATTAAGTAAATAACTATAATATATTTTTTGTGGATGTCCCAAACACTTTCGACTGGATCAAACCATGGAGAATATTCAGGTATGTATAATAGATATATATTCAATGCTTCTGCTATGTCTTGTGCAAAATCAGAGAGGTGTGCTCGTGCATTGTCCAAGAATATGACAATACGTGGCTTATTTTGGAAAATTTGATAAATTTCTAAATCTTTTATCATCTGATAGATATAATCTTTTTTTGTTTTCTTTATTTTATCGAGATTTTCAGTTGATTCTCTTTTGCAATGTTTTCCTAATTTTCTAGCAAGAATTGATGATTTATCTCGTTTATTTCTTTTCATTAATCTTAAAATTTTTCCAGTGAAATCATCGTTATTTTCATCATTATTTTCAATAATTTTTCTTATATCTTTTTTTGACAAATCATAATTGTTTATTATATAATTTAATAATTTTATATCCTGTTCTTCATGTGAATAGAAATTTCTTATTTTGAATAAAGATTTACCAAATTCAAATTCATTTAAATTTTTTATATCGAACAATAAAGATTCGCAATTAAACCCTAATATTCCTAAAAAATTCACGGAATATGATTTAGCCGTTATTTGTGCTGTATTTTCTTCACCTTCGGGATAAATAGTTTTTCTAGTCCCAATTCATGTTTTTATTGTAGATTCATCTAGTGCAATGACAATGTCATGTATTGTTATTTTTGCAAAATTAATGTTTTTTTTAAGATTTCTTCTCCATTTTCTGGCGCTTCTCTAAATTTAGGTCTCGGTTTGCCGTAATTAAATCCTAATTGTCTTACAATATTGCAAACATGGGGCAGACTGAATTTGATTCCGAAATCATCTTTTAAAATCCTTTGAGCATCTGTCATTGTTAGATTTTCACATTCAATCAGAATTTGTTTGAATTGTACTTTATTTTCTTCTGATAATTTTGATGGTTTTCCACCACTAAAATTAGAAATTAAACCATCTAAACCGTTTTTTTCGCAAGCTTTAGCCCATCTATTTATTGATCTATAACTAACTCTAAGAATTTCACCCGTTTCTTTATGATTATGTCCTGTGGATATTAATTTCATTGCTATCAAGCGTTGATAATATCTTATTGGATAATCAAGAGATTCTAAAGCTTCATCTAATTCCTCTTCACTCATCACATTAAATATGTCAATTTTACTTTTTTAGGCATAATATATTATATGTCTAAATAGTATATAAAAGACATGACAAAAGTTAGTTAAGTTACTATATATTCTAAATTTATTCTATTTACTTATTTGTTCCTAATCAAATGAAACATGCAAACATTGATGAAATAAATTTAGAAATAACATAGTTCGGCATTAATTATTGAAAGACTAGTTTTTGGCAAACAAAACTGAGTCAAAAAAAGATGGAATTATGTTAAATACTATAATAATATAAATAACTTAAAAAAATATATTATATTAAGAAAATAATTTAGAATATAAAATAAGGGATTTTTTATGGGCAATAAAATCAGATATATGTACATAGATATTTTAAAAACTGTCGCAATTTTTGCAATAATAATAAGTCATGTGTGCATTATTGGAAGACAAGCCGCAATTTTAAATATACCTTTTACTCACTTTCAACACATCGGAAAAGTTGGTGTCCCATTATTTTTAATGATATCTGGTGCATTACTTTTAAATAGAAATTATCCTTCGATTAAAGAATTTATTTGCAAAAAAATGTTAAGAATAATTCCACCATACATTTTTTGGATGTTAATTGCATTAATGGTTATTGGATTCCTAAATCACGTTCCTTTTAATTATGATGGGTTAATTTTTTATATAAACAATTTTTTTAATTTAGGAGTAAATTGGTACTTCTGGATGGTAATTGGAGTATTTTTAGCTATTCCTATTATAAATGAATTTATTAAAAATAAAAAAATTGAAGGGGCAAAATATTTTTCTTTAATATTTATAATATCATCAATCATATACCAAATATGCATTTTATTTAACTGGACTAGTTTTCTCGATTTAAGCTTCTTTATAACACCAATTGGATATGTAATTTTAGGTTACTATTTAGCAAATAGAGAATATAAACTTTCAAGTAATGCCTTAATTATAATTGGACTAATTGTATTTCTCTCAATATTTATTATAAGACTTTATCAGCCAATTCCATATAAAATTCTATATTTATTTATGGTGAATAATACAATTCATTTAGATTCATTTTTAGATATTAGTCTAATAGGTATACTTGAATCAACAAGCATATTTATTTTAATTAAAGCAATTGACGACAGTAAAAAAGGATTTGGAAAAAAAATAAAAGGATTTTTTGAAATTAATGTAGTTAAAAAAATAATACTAAGCATTAGTAAATCAAGTTATGGTATGTATTTAACGCATATATATTTAGTAATGATTGTTTTCCACTATTTTGACTTACTCCCATTATCCGGAACAAAAATGGCATTATTAATAGCTATTTTAAGTATAATTACTATTATTTTAGCACATATTTCAGTATTAATTGTATCAAAAATACCTAAACTTAAAATATTATCAGGATATTCATGATAGACTATAAAGACTACTTAAATAACTATAAATCATTAATAATTTTATTAATATCAATTATTATTTTAAACATTATTATATTCAATGAAGCTAATTTTAAATCTTCATTTTTCATTTTTACTGTTATTTACACGACAATAAGTGGAATTATTTCATTATATTACTATGAAAAAACAAAAAATATAGAACAAACCGTATTTCTAATTATTATATTATTTGGATTATTGTGTGTATTCCTATCCCCGATTAACAGTGTATCTGATGAGGGAGAACATTTCATGAGATCTGAAATAACATCTCATGGAGATTTCTTTCCAAAATACATCACACAGAACAATAAAAATGGATTTATGAGTATTGATTCACTAGCCCATATGCCAATGGATAAAACATTCCTTGAAACTGATTCCTGGAATAGTCAACCAATAAATACGACTCCACATTTAGTTAACTCAGCATTTGAACAAAATCCATTTTATGTATATCTTGCACAGGCCATAGGAATTAATCTAGCAAAATTACTAAATTTAAATCAAATAAGTATGTTGTGGGCTGGAAGACTTTTTAATTTATTGCTATATGCTTCATTTACATTTATAGCTATTAAAAAAACTCCTATCCTAAAAGTACCAATGGCAGTTGTTGCAACATTTCCACTAGCAATAGTTCAAGCCGCATCATTCAGTAGTGATTCTTTTATATTTAGTTTTTCATTTATAGTAATAGCTTATCTTTTATACATGTATAAAGCAAAAGAAGGAAGTTTAACAAAAAAAGAAATTGGGATTTTCACGATTTTAGTTATTATTCTTGGATTTTCAAAAGTAACATTAGGTGGATTTGCATTATTAATACTGATTGTTCCAAAAAGTAATTTTAAAAATCCTAAAGACAAATATTTAGGATTTTTATCAATATTTATAATATTAATAACCTTAATTATTTGGGCTAAATTTTATGCTGTTGGAAGCATATCACATTCATGGAGAGCTTCTTTATTTACACAAAAAAATGTAAATGCCAATAATCAAATAAAATATTTATTATCAGATATAAATGGTTTAATTACTTTTTTAAAAATTGGAAATCAAATTCCAGTGCAAATTAATGCACTATCGAAACTTTATACAAACTATGATAATTTTCCATTGTTTAATATAATATACGCATTATTTTTCATCGTATTCTCCATATTTTATCAGTTGGAAGATAAAATTAAGAGAAATACACGTATAATAACTGCTTTCACCTTGTTAATCATTATTTTTGGAACATATCTGGTTCAATATTTAACTTGGGCTCCTGTCGGTGCTAAAGATTTAATTGAATCTGGAGTTGTTCCTAGATACTTTTTACCTGTATTTGTATTAATTCCATTTATTATAAACTATAAAAATTCAAAAATTAAAAATAGTGAAATTTTAATTATAACGTGCATTGTGATATTCTTATGTAGTATGTTTACATTTATGGCCGGAATAATATATTAATGATTTAAAGATATTAACTAGATGTTTAAGTACTTTAAATATCAAAATTAATAAATAAAATAAATTAAAAACATTAATATAAACTACAATTATAAATGTTTATTTACTTATTTAGGTGATTTAATGAAAGATTTGGCCAAAAAATTATTTGTTGATAAAACAGACCATGTTTTCTTACAATTCTTTAGATTCATTTTTGTTGGTGGTACAGCATTTTTAATTGACTTTTTTATATATTTCGCATTGGTGGAATTTGTTAATGTAAACTACTTAATTGCCGCTACAATAGCATTTTTCATATCTGTCCTTGCAAATTACTATTTATCAACATCTTGGGTCTTTAATCAAAGCCAAATTGAGAATAGGGCCGTGGAATTCAATATTTTTTTAGCTATAAGTATTGTTGGTTGGATATTTACAGAAATACTTCTCTATATATTCACAGACTTATGGTCAATTAATTATTTATGGTCTAAAATCATTGCATCTATATTGGTTTTATTCTGGAACTTTTCAGCACGTCGCGTAATGTTTTATGGGAAAAAATTATGATTTACTATTTTTAAAACATCACCATTTTATTACACAAAAAAATAATCTTAAATATTAATAAAAGTCATATTATTAACTAATATTAATTTTATGAAGGTAATTTAATGGTTCCAAAAGTGATGATTATATTAGGTAGTGGTTCTGATATTGCTATTGCTGAGAAAAGTATGGATATTTTAGAAAAATTAGAAATTCCATATAGTTTAAAAATAGCATCAGCCCACAGAACATTAAACCTTGTTCGTGAATTAGTAAAACAGGGCACTGATGCAGGAATTGAAGTTTTTATAGGAATTGCCGGTCTTGCAGCCCATTTACCTGGAGTAATCGCGGCATACACTCCAAGACCAGTTATTGGTGTTCCTGTTGATGTAAAAACAGGCGGTATTGATGCTCTTGACTCATGTGTTCAAATGCCTTATCCTTCACCTATTGCAACCGTCGGAATTGATAGGGGAGATAACGGTGCGATTTTAGCCGCTCAGTTTATTGGTATTCATGATGAAGAGGTTCGCCAGAAAGTCATTGAATTAAGAAAAGAGTATAAAAAAAAGGTTTTTGACAGCAATAAAATTGTAGATGAAATTGAAGATAAAAAATTCCTTGTTAAAGATTTTCTAAAAGTTGAAAACTTAAAAATTAAAAAGGAAAAACTTGAAATTAACAAGTCAAACATTGAAGAAGATGCAGATGTTGCAATAATAGCTGGAAGACAATCCGATTTAATAGTTGCTAAAAAAGTAAGTGCAACATTGGATAGGCTTAAAATAAGCTATAATATGAAAGTCGTATGTCCGATAAGGTCAAACGAAAAATTTAAAAGTTATGTTGCCTCTGTTGAAAACTCCAAAATATTCATTGGAATCAGTTCAAACTCATCTCAAGTTACAGGAGCCTTGGTTGGTCTGACAGACAGACCAGTAATTGGAGTTCCATGTGAAAATGAGCTTGGAAGAGAACATATGCTTACAACAGTTAATATGCCTCCTGGAGTACCTGTTGCAACTGTAGGTATTAACAATGGACGTAATGCGGGTGTTTTAGCTGGTGAAATACTTTCAATTAAAGATACTAATACTATTGAAGTTTTAACAAAATTAAAAGATAAAAAAATTAACTTATAGGGATTGAAATGAAAATCAATGATGAAAACATAATTGAAATAACAGAAGAATTATCTTCAGAATATGAAGTGTCACGCGTTTTAAGAAATTATCCAAAGGACACAGTTATCATAAATAATGTTAAAGGATTTGACATGCCAGTTATTTCAGGCATATGTAATACCCGTGCAAAAATAGCTGAATCAATTAACTGTGAAGTCTCTGAAATTACTGAAAAGATTATAGAAGCTAGTGATAATCCTATTAAAGTTGATAAATTTACTGATTTCAGTGAATATGACACTTTAGAAATTGATCTGGATAAAATACCTATATTAACCCATTATAAAAGAGATGGTGGAAAATACATTACCGCAGGTGTTGTATTTGCACGTGACCCTGTAAGCGGAATTCAAAATGCATCAATACACAGAATGATGGTGCTGGACAATAAAAGACTTGTAATTAGGATTGTTCCAAGAAATCTTTACACATATTTCCAAAATGCTCAAAAAGAAGGTAAGGACTTGGAAATAGCAATAGCCATTGGAATGGATCCGGCAATATTGCTTGCAAGTACAACTTCAATTCCTATAGATTATAATGAAATGGATGTTGCCAATGCATTCAAAGATGGTGAATTGACATTAATTAAATGTGGAGATTTGGAAGTGCCACAGGCAGACATTATTTTAGAAGGTAAAATTTCCGTGACAGAAACTGTTCGTGAAGGTCCATTTGTCGATTTGACCGATACTTATGATATTATTCGTGACCAGCCAGTGATTAACTTGGAAAAAATGCATATTAAAAAAGATAATCCATGTTATCATGCAATTATCCCAGCAGGATTTGAACATAAATTATTGCAAGGTCTTCCTCAGGAACCTAGAATATTTAAATCCGTTAAAAATGCAGTTCCTACAGTGGAAAATGTTGTTTTAACTGAAGGAGGATGCTGTTGGTTACATGCTGCTGTTTCTATTAACAAACAAACAGAAGGTGATGGTAAAAATGCAATAATGGCCGCATTATCTGCTCATCCATCATTAAAGCATTGTGTTGTTGTAGATACAGATGTTAATGTGTTTGATGCTGAAGATGTTGAGTATGCAATAGCTACACGTGTAAAAGGTGATAGAGACATTATGATTGTTCCTAATGTTCGTGGTTCTTCACTTGATCCTGTAGCCGAAAGTGATGGTACTACAACAAAAATCGGTGTTGATGCAACAAAATCTTTAAAAACTATAGAAAAATTCGAAAGAGTAAGTTTTGGGGAATGAATCTAAATATTTCCCAAATAAACATTTTTTATTCCTTTTTTTATTGCAATTTCACGAGCCTTATATAGAATTTTCTTATCTGTAGGTTCAATGTCTCTCATTTTATAGTATGGAAATGCTCTTGAAAAGTGCAATGGAACATCAACAGATAATTCATCTGCAACAAAATCACATAACTGTTCTATTTCTTGTAATGAATCATTATAATCATTAATTAATAGATTTGTAATTTCCAGGTGTTTGCCTGCCAAATATATATTTCTTAAATTATCCAAAACTATGTCTAAATCAGCACCACATACTTTTTTATAGAATTTTTCAGACATTGATTTCAGGTCTATGTTAAAAGCATCCACAAAAGTTAAGATTTCTTGAAGGGAATTAGTTGACATGTAACCGTTACTTACATAAATCACTTTCAGATTTTTTGACTTTGCAAGTAAAGAAGTTTTTTTGTTAAATGGTAAGTGTATCGTAGGTTCATTATATGTCCAAGCAATTGACTTACAATTATATTTTAATGCATTTTCCACGATGGTTTCTGGAAGTATTTTAATTCCATTACCAAACTTTTCATATTCATGTGAGATTATATAGTTCTGGCAGTGCAAACATGTCATGTTACACCCAAAACCTCCAATCGAATAGGTAAAAGTACCTGGCATGAAATGATTTAAAGGCTTTTTTTCAACAGGATCCGGACTTAAGGAAGATACAATCCCATAACTTAAATCAAAAAGCTCTCCATTTACATTTTTATGTTGTTTGCAAATCCCAACACTGCCATCAGCTATTTTACAATAATTTGCGCAAATCTCACATCTAATCTTTTGTGTCTTGGAGCTTTTTTTATATAAATTTTGACTAACTAACATAATGATTATATCCCCTATTGTCGATTTCTTTTATTTCACCATTGCTTAATGTAATCTGTATTTTATTTGAATTGTTAACTTCACCAATAACCTTAAAATCAATATCCAAATCATCAACATCACTAACGGTAAAAACCAATTCAAAATCTTCACCTACATGTAAAATCAGTTCAAGATAATCAAGTTCTAATTTGGATGAGATTTCTTTAAATTCATCGGATATTTCAAGCTTATCTTCATGAATCATGAAACCGAGCGAATCCCTTTTCATTTCATATAATTCTGATGCCAGTCCATCAGTAATATCTGTTGCGGAAGTAGCTCCTGCATCTTTAATAATTTTACCTTCTTTTAATCTTGCCAAGGGTTTTAATGATTTATCAGTATAAATATTATCTTCATTTAAATTAAACCCCAATGCGGCAAGGCCAATATCTCCAGTGATGCAAAGAAAATCCCCTTCATTGGCCGTGTTTTTAAGTAAAGGATTATCACATAAACCTAATGCCGTGCCGGAAATAATTATTTCCGATGCCTCATTTGTATCTCCACCAATTAACGGAATATTATAATAGTTGCAAGCATTGATAACTCCATCAATTATCTCTTTAAAATGTTCAACTTCCAGGTCTTTTGGAAGGGCTATTGATAGCAAGAAACCTAAAGGATCAGCACCCATAGCTGCAAGGTCACTAACATTAACAGTGACTGATTTAAAACCCATCTGAAAATAAGACATCCTACTGGGAAAATGTTTTGATGCTATAAGCATATCACATGTAGAAATAAGATTTGTATCACTGAATCTTGTAACAGCAGTATCATCAGCAACAATATCTTCTGATTTAGATAAAATATAGTTAATTAATTCTTTTTCACCAATATCCGAGACCTTTAAAGCCATGTATATTAGTATTAATTTTTAAATAAATAAATTTTAAGAAAAAAAATAAAGTAATGTGAAAAATCACATTTACTTAAATGCCTATTCCACAATTGTAATAGTATTCATACTAAGTATAGATGAATAATATTCATCATCAATAGTACCGAATAAGAAATTATCCTTAAATCCTACTGGGAGTTGCTGGCCGATTTGTACAAGACCGTTTGCATCAGGATATGCACCATAAGTAGTGCCGTTGAAGTAAAGAATACCATAATGCTCACCGGTTATAGGATTACCTGAATTTTTCTCATGTAAGTAGAATTGAATAGGTTGACCGTATTTAACTTCAGAACTTACCAATTTTACAGTTGGAGTAATTCTTACTTTAATAAGGTTGGATAATTTACAGTTTTCAAATTCTGCTGTGATAACATAATTACCTGGCCTTAAATTAATAGTTAATGATGCGGTACCGTTTTCATCACTGGTTCTGGTATACATTACACCATTGATATTGAATTTAACTTCTTTATTTTTAGCTAAAGTACCATTATCTTCATAAAGAGCTACAGTATATTTTTCACTAGCATTATACTCCATGGAGATATTTCCACCGGTGTTTGAATTTTTAACTTCAATTTTATTTAAAACTTCAACAGTGTTTGACATTTGTTCTGTAGTAACAGGATTAATAGCTGTTAATGTGTATTTTCCAGAATTCAAATTAATGTTTAACTTTGCAGTACCGTTTTCATTTGTAGATCTGGTATACATTACACCATTAATGTTAAATGTAACATCAGCATTAGCTAAAGGATTACCTTGACTGTCTGTGAAATTAGCGTAATACTGAGTACCATTCCTATAATATTTTTTAATATCTTCACCGTAAATAGTTGGTAAAATTGTAATATTATTAGAAACTTTAAGATTATTTGGGCCTATAGCTGTAATGATGTATTTGCCGGAATTTAAATTAATGTTTAATTTAGCAATGCCTGAGGCATTGGATTTACGTTCATACATTACACCATTAATGTTAAATGTAACATCAGCATTAGCTAAAGGATTACCTTGGCCATCTAAAACAGTGAGATAATATTGAGTGCCATTTTTATAAGATTTAACAACATCATCAGCATTTAAAGTTGATAAAACAGTGATGTTATTGATAACACTTTCATTAGTTACGGGATTGGTTACTTTAAGATCATAATTTCCTGGTTCCAAATTAATTGAAAAATAGATGAAACCGGAGGAATTAGTAGTTCTATTATAATTTCTACCATTAATCTCAATTGGAATTGTTTGGTTAACTAATGGATTACCATCTACATCTAAAAAGCCAGCAGTATATTGGGTATCATTTTTATAATATTTTACTAAATCGCTTGATGTGATTGATGAACCAGTAGTATTAGTTGAATCATCAGTTGAATTACCAGCCACATCAGTTGAATTACCAGCCACATCAGTTGAATTTCCAGATACATCTGTTGCAGGAGCATCTTCACTTAAACTTTCTTCATTAATAGTATCTGCAGAAATAACATCAACAGAATTTAAATCTGTAGATATTAAATCTGCATTATTATCGACTGTATCATTCGCACTAATTGCAGAAATTGATAAAACCGTTAATAAAATTATTGTAATAAAAAAAATATTTTTAAACTTCATAAAAATCACATGTTAAATTATGATGTAATATGTTTTATACTAATATATATATAAAATTTTTCTTCAAAATGAAAAAAACTATTCTAATTTAATTCCATTTTCCAAAGTATAACAAAATGTTTGCACAATAAGTTTCATATAAAAAATAAACGTATATTCATTATCCTTAAGATTGACCTTTTCAATATAGGTTGAAAATCCTCCGCACCATCCTTCCTCTTTTTGTTTAAATGCATCGGCATCAAATCTTTTTTTGGTTAATGCATAATAATAATTAACATCCCATTATTGCCAGTCAGCTAATAATGAGTTTATCTGTGTTAACCTTTCTATCAGGACAACACCAACAGTTAATTCAATGAATACATCATTTCAGAAAGTTTATCTATTAAAATTAAATCTGAGCAAATAATATTATTTTCATCATAAGGACAATTTAGCTACTTGCGCTTTATAAGAATATAATTTAACAAGCTTTTCTTTAAAATATTTGGATGAATCTGATAAATCAATTTGTTCAGGAACATTAGTTATCTTGTCAATGCAAGTTCCATTAGGATTAATTCTTAAACGAACTAAAACAAAAACGACATCTTTGGTTGCATTTATTGTTAATATCCATATTAATGGCATTGAAAAGCATAGGTTCTTTTTGAGGAACTATAAAAATGATTTTATCCTCAATGACAAATTTTCTTTTAATATTTGATAATTTTTTTCCGATTGAACCCATTAAATATCCCGTTAAAAACAATTATTTAATTAAAATTATTCTTAAATATTTAATTTTTTTCTATATGGGTATTTAAATTGAAAAAAAAACAAAAAAAGAGAACATTATAAATGTTCTGAAATTCTATCCTTTATGATATCATATAACCTTGTATCAATACCAAGAGGGTCTGTTAAGATTATTTCACCATCAAACTCAAAACTTTCCTCTTCATCATGATGATGGTGATGATGATGTCCGTGACCATGTCCATGGTCGTGGCCGTGATGGTGATGATGATGATGATGACCGTGTGCATCTTCTTCCTTAAAATCACTTTCAATTCCAAGCAATCCTGGAATATCCCTTTTTGTATGTAATCCATGAGCGACAAATACAGGAACTACAATAATTCTTTCTAAATCGTTTTCTTTAGTTAATTTATTAATAGTTTCAGGAATTCCCGGTTTTCTAATTTCCATAAATCCATATTCAACTGCTACATTTGGGAATTCTTCTCTATACATATCAGTGTAAGCTTTAATTACTTCTTCACCATCATCTAATCTGCTTCCATGGCTTAAAAGTAAAATACCAGTTTTTTCATCAATCATAATAACAACTCATTTTTTATTACTACTATTTTATAATTAAAAATATTTAAAGTTTGTTTAATCAATGAAAAAGTGGTAGTTAATAATTTATAAAGAATTATTAACTTTTTTAATTAAAATATCTATTAAAATATCATCGGCCTTAATTGGCTCAGGATACAATATTTCACCATCGAAATTTATAGTTGTTAAGTCATGATGGTGATGATGCTCATGATGATGTCCGTGATCATGGTCATGATGGTGATGATGGGAATGACCCTCTTTTAAACCTAAAATAGTTGGAATGTCATTTGTTGTATGAACACCCGGAGCTATGAAAACAGGCACAACTATTAATCTATCAACATCATTTTTACTAAGTAAAACATCAATTGCATCTGGAATGCTAGGCTCAGCTAATTCCATGAACCCAAAATTACAAGGATAATCTGTTGTTTTTTCAAATTTAGTGAATAATGTGGAAATAAACTCTTTGTTATATTTTAGTCTACTTCCATGAGAGACTAGTAAAATTCCAGTTTTAGCATCCTCATCCAATTCAGATTCTTTTAATACTTCATCAATTCTTTTATCAATAAACTTCAGCAAATCATCATCTGGGCCAATAGCTGATAATAGTTCTATTTCTCCGTCAAAATCAACATCATCAGCAATTGATAAATAATGTTCATCAGGGTAATTTCCATCAGGACATCTAGGATCTTCTTCTAATGGGTCCAATCCCAAAAGAATAGGAATATCAATATTGGTATGAATTCCAGGAGCTAAAAAAACAGGAAGTGCTATAATCTTATTTAAATCTTCAACTTCATTTTTTAAATTTTCAACTGCACCCGCAATACTCGGCTCAGATACTTTCATATATCCAACTTCTGTTGGAAAATCAGTTTTTTTAATAAATTTATCTTTAATATCATTAAAAGTTACTTCACCATAAGGTAAACTACTTCCATGACTAATAAGTAATACTCCAAAATTATTTGACATAATAATATTATTAAAAAAAGTATTATTTAAAAGTAATTATTAAAAAAAGTAGAAAAAATATAAGGAAAGTATTACTTTCCAAAAAAATAGCCTATTTAACTGGTTTAAATTTAAATCCGTAAGAAATTACACCATCAGGACCATCTTCAGAAATTCTTCTAAAGACCATTTCTACAGAATCACCAATTTCAATATCATCAACGTCACAATCCACTAATTGTGAAGTCAACTTAGCACCTTCATCCAATTCAATTACTGCAACGGCATAAGGTGCCATTTTTTTGAAATCATCAGGAGGTGATCTAATAACAGAATAAGTATATATTTTTCCTTTACCTGAAAATTGGAAAGGCTCTAATTTTCCTTTTCTTCTACAATTTGGACAAACAACACGAGAAGGGAAAAATACATCTCCGCACTCATTACATTTTGAACCAACAAGACTATATCTTTGTTGTATATGACGCCACATTCTAACAGTATCTGACATGGTATCCTCCAAATATTTTTTAATTATTACTACATTTAATCGATATAATATAAAAAATTAACTTATAAATTTCTATTTATAAAAGATTAAAAAAAACACACAGTCGCACTTCAACAATTAATATTAAAAATATTATTCTAATTTTATTCCATGTATTCTAAAATAGACAACAAAGGAAATATTATTACAGGAACTACAGTTATTTTAATTGTTTCAATAATGTTGATTGTTATTTTTATTGTTAACAGTATAAACTATATGGAAAATGAAAATATCAATTCCATTTCAAATGATAATTTCAAATACATCATTAAAGACTACAATAATAATTTGGAACAGCTTGGCCGAGATTCAATAGCTGAAGAAACTGAAAAACTGTATCATGCACACATTATTCATGACAGCAGAAAAGACATTAAAAAAATATTAAACAATAAATTAAAAGAGGTAAATAAAGAATATAAAGAAAAATATGGGATAAATATAAGGTCAGAAGTTCTATCTGTAGAAAGTACTGACAGTCCATGGAAAGTACTATTTAAAGTACGGATAAAGGCTGATAAAGATACTAATCAATTCGATGGGATTTTAGAAAGCAACTCTTCAATTGAAGGATTGAAAGATCCTCTGCCATATGCAAAATTACCTAAAATTTACAATAATATCAACAATGACGGGAAAAAAATTCATTATTTTCAAGCATTGGCACAGTATCTGAGATTGCATAATGTAGACTCATATGAATCATATATTCTGGCAACATCCCCTTTATTTATAAAAAAATGTCCGTATGATCCTTATATTCATCATGGAGATGGAAATACATTAAAAGAATGTTTAAAACAAGGATATTTCCATGAAAGTGCAGACGGTAGCTGCTACTTATGCAGATTAGACGGAAAAGGCGTTTGTCCACACTATGGAATGGAAGTTTTTATACAGACACACACCCCACTAACTAACGAGAGTGTATCCTGCTCAGACCATGTTGTATTTCATGACAGATACACAGGAGAAAAATTAAACAAATATGACATCAATAGCTTGATTTTGGATTCATCACATGCTAAAAAATATGGGCTGGTGCATGAAGATGGATAACAAAGGAAATTTTACACTTGAAATAGTAGTGGTGGGAATAGTCATATTATTGATTTTAGGTATCACTTCACTAGCATCTGAAATTTCACAAGAAAAAATTTCAAAGAATGTAGAAAACAGCAATATTGAAAAAACGATTAATGAAGTAGTCGATACATTAATAAATGATCCTGGAACTCCAATAAATTGGGAAGACTTTAAACCTAAAAGAGTTGGTCTAGCAATAATTAATGTAGATGAAAAAGTAATTCCAAATAGCGTTTCATACTTTAAATTATTGGAACTTGGTAGAGATTACGATAAGTTAGTAAAAAGAAAAATTTTTGATAATAAATTTTCATCATCCATGGAACTGAAACCATATGAGACATCAATTTCAAGTGTAAAAATTGGGTCAAATGATATTGAAAGTAATAAAGTTTATAGTGTCAATAGAGTTGTAAAATGCGATTTTTTCAAAAAATATACGGTTTGTGATTTCCAACAGGATAGTAAATGTAATCACAACCATAATCAAAAAGATTACAGCTGCAGCTACTTCAAAATCTTTAAGGGAAATTTAAAAAAGATGGATTATTATCTACTGTTTAATGAAAGTGAAAACTTGGAATATGACTATTATATAGACAACACCCATTTCAAAAGTCATGATGCCAATAAAATTACAAAAACAAAAATCTATTTAAACAACGAATTAAGTGAGATGTTTGAAGCAAATGAATCAACTTCAATAATATTTATTCATTTAGATAAAAAAGACGCAAAATCTGTTTTAGTTGCAGTTCCAAAGGATTTTGATAAAAATAAGCTAGATTACAATTATTTTACAACACAAACATGCGAATTCATATTGAAAGTTTGGGACTAAATTAACGCACCTAGAATTAAAAGTGAAACGGAAATCAATGTAAGGCTAGAAATCATATCTGTTAAACTAGTTGAAATAGGAATTACAATATTATCTGGGTCTAAATCCCTATTATATGAGGTGATTGAAATGAAATAAACAACAAATATCATTAATGTAAGTAATATTAAACCTGCAATCAGGGAAATTAGAATTATATTTGCAAAACCGACTCCAATTAATCCTAAAATTTGTGTTGAATCTTCTGCAATGAATCCGATTAGAGGAAACATGACAACTGCCAAGATATAACAAATTAAGAAATTATGAATACTTTCACCAGCAGGTCTTTTTAATGGTTCAATTAAACCATAGTGAAGACCTGATGAAAGTCTAGCACTCAATATGCTGATTAGGCTTCCACTTACTCCGGAGAATAAAGGTAACAATGTAAGTAAACTGTGATTTGTAAGCAATGTTTCTATAGAACTGTTTAATATTCCTCCTGCTGAAACACCCAGGAATGAACTTACAAGTAAAACAGGAGCTGACTGTGAAAAAATCTTTTTAGATTCTTCAGACCTCTTAATAACATAGATACATGAAATAATAATTAAAATGATTATTATTATAAAAGCAATATTTTTAATCAGGAAACTTTGATTAAAAAATGTTAAAATAAATACAGATGCAATAATAGCTGGTAAAGTAAACAAATCTCCAACAGCAGCAATAATGGGTGTTGTTACATTATCAGGATCCCAGCCATGACTAAAACTCCTAAATGAAATAAACATTGTGAATGGAAGCATTATTAAATTTGATATAATCGCCGCAATACATGAAATCAATATGAAATCCATTAATGAAATGGAATCATAATTAAATAATATACAGAATAACTTGGCTATAATAGCTAAAAATAAGGATAAAAATAATGTTAAAGCAAAAGATGAAACGATATTATCATTCAATTCCTTGGAAAATTCGAATTTTGGAGATATCATACCAATATGCAAATTAGTTGATAGTCTGGATGCTAAAGAACCAAAAATATTTCCTCTCATACCAATAGCCCCAGGAATAATAACTATTAAACCTGGAAAAGTTTCAAGGAAAAAGGTCATGTTTCCTAAAATAAGTCCAGCAAACAAATCTCCTAATGCACAAATCAATAGGGCGATAAAACTTTCTTTGATAATAGAATCATGCTCTTTAAAGAATGCTGGAAATGTAGATAGTGAACTGCGAATCTTCTTCTTTTTTGTTTTCATGCATATCACTACCCATTGTCATATTATCACTTCTTAAAGTATTAATCTTCATCTTCTAATTCTTCTGGAATATCTTCCAATGAACAAGCTGCAGATGCCAATTTTCTTAACAGTTCCGCACCTTCGTCAGTTCCTTTTAATAATAAAATATCATTTGCAAGAATCATTGTATTTTTATCCGGTCCATAAATCCATGATTCTCCTCTTCTAATTGCGATTACACGCATTCCTGTACGATTAGCTAAAAATAATTCTCCCAAAGTTTTATTAGATAAATCTGACTCTTCCACTACACCTAATCTTACCATCATTTTGTCAGATTCTTCCATAACTATCTTAAATACAGGATGTGGTTTAATGCCTTTAATAACTAAATCTGCTAAATCTTTTGCAGCATTTGCCATACTTTCAGCAGCTTCAGCAATTTCTAAAAGTGCTGTTAATCTTTCGGCATCTTCATATGTTCTTGCTGCTACCAATGATTCCTTTTTAATTTCATAATTCATCGCATTAACCCTATTTTCTAAAGTTAATACTTCTTCAGCAGCATCAACACTATTAAATAAAACTGCTGAATAGGCCAAGTCTACCATTAACTCGGACATATTTTTCATTTCAATTAAAAGATTTTTAATCGACATAAAATTCCCTCTATAAATCTCTTGGATTATTATTTAATAAACATGCTCTTCTTAATTTTAATAAAGTTTTTTTCTTTTTCTTTAAATCATCCACTTCTTCTAAAATTTCTTCTAAAGGTCCTCTGATACAATTTACAGCATCTTTTTGATGAGGCCAATGGCAATCTTTACAGTTCCATACATTTTTACCCTTTATCCATTCCCCACCAGTTGATGAATCACCGCACGGGTAAAACGGACAATAACAGAAATCACAATACTGTCCATCCCAATGACATGGATAATATTCGCATTCACGATTAGGACCATGGCTAATTTCACCATTTAAAAATTTCTCATAATGATTCCTTGAAAGTTCGTGGATTGGAGATCTTATTACATAACCTCTTGGTGTTATTAATTTGGAATCTTGAATATAAGTTAAATCATTTCCAACGATTAATGTGCAGGACATATTGACAAGATCTTCAGTTAAATCCTTAACCTTAACAATAGATTCTTTTGCTGGTTCATAAGTACTATCTACAATACCAATTAAAGCATCTTCACCTTTTATATCTAAAACACATTTCTTAAATCTTCTAAAAGGTTCTTTACGAGTCTTACTAATAGGATTATAAATAGCAACTATTAAATTAGCTTCTAGAGCAAATCTTAACTTTTTTTCTATTTCAGATAATGGAGTTAAAATATTGCTTAAACTAATAGCTGCAAAATCATTTAACGGAGCTCCTAATTTAGATGACGTATAATTAAGTGCAGAAACACCCGGATAAACTTTCACTTCAACATCATCATATTTTGAAATAATTTGATATAAAACATTAGCCATTCCAAATACTCCAGGGTCTCCTGAACTAACTAATGAAACTGTTTGGCCTTCCATACTTTTTTGAATAGCAACTTCAGCTCTAGCTATCTCATCGCCCATTCCTTTCTTTAGGATTTCTTTGCCTTCAATTAAGTCCTCAATTTGGTTAATATATTTTTTATAACCAATTATTACATCTGAATCTTCAATAGCTTTTATAGCTCCTAAAGTCATATTTTCTCTATTTTGGCCAATTCCTATAACATTAATCATATAATTCACTTAAAATAATTTTAATACTGAATCTACTTTCATTTTATCTGTATCTACAACTAATTCACCATTTTTATATGAAGCAACAGATGAAACTATCACCTTATATGATGGATTTTGACTTATAACAATTTGTCCTGAAGTTGAATTTGGCGCAGCATAACCTAATGCTTCAATAGTAATGTTTATTGAATCACTTTTCTTAGCATCATCATAAGTTGATGCATTCATTGAATCAACATTAACACCATCAACATTCGACAGCTGCTCCATTTTAAGCGCAACATCCTTGTGATTAGTAAAATTGACTGGAGTTGGATCCTTAATTAGCACCTCATTAACAGCTTGAGGACTGAATACACTGGATATCTTGGAAACCTGCATATCAATAAGTCCCCTAACATCTGGAGCTTCAGCTGTGACAATCGTATATGAACTAAATAATCCTACTTCAAAAAATATTATAAATAATACAATTACTAGTAATATTCTTAGTATTTTTCCCATTATTATCACATCTTGCTATATAATATATTAATTCTATTTTTAATCTATAATAAAGATAACTAATTAATAAGTTTAAATTTTCCCATAAAAATAACCAAATTTTAATAAATTACCTCATCAAACAATATAACCTATTCATTTTCTCAAAGTTTATAAGCATTGAAAATAAAAATTTTAACTAATATGACAAATAATATTTTACTTAAATTTGCAAAAAAAGGAATTAATTTATCGCCTGATGCTTATGAAAAAGTGATGAAATCAGACAATCCTCTAAATTTTGCTTCAGATTTAATCGTTAAATTAAAAAGCAGTGATTTCAAGCCTGTAGACTTAATATCAATAAGTGGTAAAACTGTTGATGAAATTACAGGAAACATAGACGATGATGTTAAAAGTGAAGCTGCAGAACCAACTCCTGAAGTAAATAATAAAACAGATAAAAATCCTGATTCCATTACAAAAAAGTCAGAACTGAAAAGCGATGATAAAAAAGACACTAAAAGCGAAGGAATAATAAAAATAGATGAATCCGAAAAAATTGAAGATGCAAAAATTGAATTTAAAAGAAATTTAGAAAATATTGACGTCGAGTATGATTTTGAGGTATTGCAGGACAGTTCCAAAAAATCATATACCAGTGGAGAAATAGGCGACTTAATTACCTATTTCCAGTCAAGATATGAAAAATTAAGTAAAATATTAAAGCAAAGGCCAGACTTGAAGATGACAACAAAAGTTGCAGATATAGAAGATGGTCAGACCACATTAAATTTAATTCTAATGGTTAAGGAAATCAGATCCACTAAAAACGGACATAAGTTTGTAGAATTCGAAGATGATACTGGATCTATTTCTATATTATTTTCAAATAAAAATGAGGAATTATTTGCAGATGCTGAAAAACTTGTTAGAGATGAGGTTGTGGGTGTTATTGCAAATAAGGATGGTGACTTTGTAATTGCAAATCAGTTAATTTATCCTGGCGTGTTAAGAGTTCAGGAAAAGGATATGGATTTTGGAGTAGTGTTCTTATCCGATGTTCACATAGGAAGTCTAACATTTCTGGAAGATGCATTCCAAAAATTCATCGACTGGATTAACTGTGAATATGGAAATGAAGAGCAAAGAAAAGTTGCTGAAGACATTAAATATTTAATTATTGCAGGAGATATTGTTGACGGTATTGGTGTTTATCCAAACCAGGACAAAGAACTGTCAATAAAAGACATTAGAGAACAATATGATGAAGCTGCAAGATTTTTGGGTAATATCAGAAGTGACATTAAGATAATTATTACTCCAGGAAACCACGATGCTTCAAGGCTTGCAGAGCCTCAGCCAGCCGTTCCTGAAGAATATGCAAAATCATTATATCAGTTAAATAATGTTGAATTTGTAAGTAATCCTGCTGTTGTATCTCTTGATGGTATTAATGTCCTGATTTACCATGGTGAAAGTTTCAATGAATTGCCTATGGCCATTAAAGGTTTATCCTATGAAAAAAATGAGGAAATGATGGTTGAACTTTTAAGAAAAAGACATTTAGCTCCTATTTATGGAGAAAGAACTCCATTGGCTTCTGAACTGGAAGACTACTTGGTTATTGAACATGTTCCTGACATTTTCCATACAGGACACATTCACATTAACTCCTATAAAAAATATAATGGAATTCATTTAATTAACTCAGGTACTTTCCAGACCCAGACAGAATATCAAAAAATTAAAAACATTGAGCCAACTCCTGCCCAAGTTCCTATAATACACAAAGGTAACTATAAACTTTTCAGATTTATTGATTAAAGTGATAAAATGTATGATGATGTTTCAAAATTAATAGAAGTATGTAATAATCTTTATGACAAACAGCTGGTTTCAGGTAAATCAGGAAATGTAAGTATTAGACTTGGCGATTATATCGCTATTACTCCTACTTTAAAATCCATAAATGGACTGGATGAAGAAGATATTGTTTTAGTTGACTTCAATTTCAATACTTTAAGTAATGGAAAGCCATCTTCTGAAGTTGGTATGCATTTAGAAATTTATAAAAAAAGACCAGATGTTAATACAATCATACATACGCATGCACCTTATGCAACAGGATTTGCCTTTAGTGATAAAAAAATCAAAAGACTTGAAGGATTTGGTCAAATTAAAAAACCGTACATTGCAAGTATAGAATATGAAAAGCCTGGTACTGAAAATCTTGCATTAAGCGCATCTAATGCTATAAAAGAAGAAGACGTATTAATTTTAAAAAATCATGGTGTGATATGTGTCGGTGAAAATTTAAAAGAAACTGAATCACTTGCTGTTTTCATTGAAGAATCTGCAAAAACTCAATTTGTTTCATTAATGTTAAATTCAGTGAAAGATATTATATAATATCTTCATCTGAATTTTTGTTTTTTCTAGCTTCGTAACCTTCATTAATCATTTTTAATATTAATCCAGATAATGAAGTATCTTCACGAATAGCCATAATTTTAAGTTCTTTTTTTAAATCACTTGGTAAATTTATTGTGGTTTTGCTTACATCTGACATATTATATAGATTTATTTATTAACTTAATATATATTTTTCTATAAAAAATATTCGAATTAACACAAACTATTTAATATAAGAATTAACATATATTTTTATAATATTTTACAACTATTTTTAATTTAGTATGTGAGGAGGAGTTTTATGAGTAATCAAAATATTGACGAAGTATGTGAAATACTAGAATACATCATGAATGAAAATAGTGTTCCACGTAATATTAGAGAGGCAGCTAATGAATCTAATAAACTCTTAAAAGATGAAGAAAAAGATCAATCAGTAAGAATAAGTACTGTTTTAGGAAAATTAGATGAAATTAGTAACGATCCAAATATCCCTGTTCACGCAAGAACTTTAATATGGGAAGTATTATCTAAATTAGAAGCTATCTAATTTAAATAATTATTTTTTTATTTTGACAACGCCACTGAAACTGTAACACCATCAAAAGCTGTTTTTTTATATATTAATTTAGAATCAAAGCCTGCAGTAATTAATGCAGATGGCTCACAAACACCATAAATACCAAATTTAGACATTACAAATTCCGACTTTTGAACATCTTCTGATCTGAATAACTTTAACCTATCCAAATCAACGAAATTGATAGGTATATCTAAACTTTTTGATAATTCCAGTAATCCTGATTCATCCTTTTTTATTTCAGCAGATGATAACATGTTTATTCTTGATTTATGAATATTCAATTCATTTAAAACTTTATTAACAGCTTTATTTATTTCATTACATGTTTTACCTCGCCTGCATCCAATGCCAAATACAATTTTTCTAGGTTTTAGAATTATTTTATGATTATCACACTCAGCTTCTATTTCACCATTTTTTATTCTGCTGGAAAAATATATTGACACATCCATTTCAAGTGTATTATTATTCAGATAATCATACAGATAATCATTTTTTGCATTAGCATTTACTGTAAAAGAAACTTTTTTTCCATCTAAAATCGATTTATTAAAGTGCAATATCTCTTTTGTATTATCTATTGATAAATATAAATCTTTAGCAAGAACATCTATTCCTAACTTTTTATTCACATCAGTTGAAGTTGTTATAACTGCTGTTGCATCAATCAGATCAGCAATCTTTAAAGTTAACTTATTTGCTCCGCCGAGATGACCTGAAAGCATACTGATAACAAAATTTCCATTATCATCAACATTTAATATTGCAGGATCTGTAGTTTTTGATTTAATCAAGTGGGATATGCTTCTTATCAATATGCCAGAAGCCATAATAGCAATTATAGAGTCATATTCATAAAATAACAAATTAAAAGTATTTTTAACATCTTTATGATAAACATCACATTTAATTATCGTGGAATCACTATCCAATAATTTTTTTAGTTTAATGGATAATTCATAACCTTTTTTTGAAACTGATATAATCGCTACGTTCATATTATCACATAAATTATTGTTATTAATAATAATACAATTACTGTAAATAATGCAATGGTTAAAGACGTTAATTTAATTGCCTTTGAAATATCTAAAACATTAATTTCATATGTATCATCACCTAAAATATAGGTATCTTTTTTTACCAATTGTATATCTAGCGCTCCTGCAGTTGGAGCCATAGTGTAACCGGAATTAGGACTAGGACATTTTCTGGCATCACGTTTCATAATTATATATGCATTTTTTCCATTATATCCTAATAAATAAGCTGAAATAATAACCAATACACCAGATATTCTTGATGGAATATAGTTTAAGAAATCATCTAACTTTGCCGGGAAAAAACCAATGTCAATCAGTTCATCTGTTGTATATCCAAGCATTGCATCAAGTGTATTAGATATCCGATAAATAAATGGAATTAATAATAATATTATAAAATCATTAATATTGAAAATAATGAATATAATAGAACCTAATGCGAAATAAAATATTGGAGCAATATAAGAATCAGTGATATTTTCTGTCATGCTTTCTATCGTTGCTGAAACAATAAAACTTTCAGTTAATTTATCTGTATCACGACTGACTAAATATGAAACAGATTGTCTTGCTTTGTTTATATCATATTTTAAATCATTTTCAATATTTTTTGCAGTTGATATCAACATATTTATTGAAAATGTAGATGACAGAAATATGGAAAATATCACAAAAAACAAATTATCATTTATAGAACAAATCAACATTATCATTACTAACAAAGCACAACAGCAAATGACAGTAAACAGTGTTGTAAAAAATCCAGATAATCTATTTTTATATTTAATAAATATATTTTTAAAAAAACTGATAAATTTACCTATAATAACTACAGGATGAATTTTTGTTGGAAGCTCACCATAAATTAAATCAACTAATAAACTTAAAATTAATGTTATTAAAATAAAATGATAAACTTCTAACATAATAATATATTATTTATAATAAAAAAATAAATATTTTATTATTTATTTATAGTAATCGAAGTGATATAATGATTGAAGAAGAAACAATAAAAAATTGGATAGTCGATGAAGGAATATTCAGAGAAAAAAAATTTGATGATAATGCAGATTTTCATTATATTATAGAATTTCCAAAGGACAATATAATGGATGTTGTTAAACCAAAAGGTAAAGATTTTATTCTTATTGCTTGTGCAACACAGGTTTCACCACAACATCTAGACTTGATGAACAACAGCACTCCAAAACAAAGAAGTGATTTTCTTTTAGATGTTAATATGGGAATTAATCAATTTTTAGTTGATTGTCAATTAGCTATCGATCAAAATACTAATTTATTACAGCAATATGTTATTACATATCAGATTTTTGAAGATGGTATCAGTAAAAATAATCTCTTTGATGCATTAAAAAGAGTTTTCAAGTCAAAAATTCAATGTGTATGGATAATAGAAAGGACTTTTGGTACTATTAATGATACTTCTGTCAAACCATCTAATGAAAATTCAATGTTCATCTAGAGAGACAGACATGCATTTCAAGTGAAACCCAAACGAAGGTATATTTTGGATGAAGAGGTATATTTCAAGTGAAAAAACACTTGAAAATGACCTTAATTTTTTTTGCTTTAAATTTAATATAAATCGATAATATTTCTTATTTTTTAATTTAGACTTAATTTTCAAAAATAAAATTTTTATTTACACTTGAAATCCATGTCTTGATTTTGCGGCGCTGCAAAAAATGCAATACACTTGAAATACACCTCTCACTCTCTATGATAAATC
This sequence comes from Methanobrevibacter millerae, assembly GCF_001477655.1. Lineage (NCBI taxonomy): Archaea > Methanobacteriati > Methanobacteriota > Methanobacteria > Methanobacteriales > Methanobacteriaceae > Methanobrevibacter > Methanobrevibacter millerae. The sequence goes on from NZ_CP011266.1 coordinate 2,543,171, forward strand.
ATGATAATTATACAAATTTCTTTTTCATTTAGACCATTAGCCGATGTTTTGTGTGTATTATGCTTTAATTTTACATTTGAAATACTACTCTTTTAATTGAAATGGTACTCCATTTATTTAAAAATAAAAAATTGTTAATTAAATGTTATATTAAAAATAAACCTTTTTTAATTAGAATTTATAATGAAATCGTTCTTATTAATCTTTTTTATGTAAAATTAATAATATTTATGTATTTAATTTTTTACATTGTACTCAACTTTATAACATCTTGATAATTTTTTAATGAAAAACTTTATTTAATAGCTTGTTTAAATATTAACACTGGAAATTGTACTTATGTAATTTTTCTATTTTTTGTAAATTTT